>JABFVX010000157.1 GCA_013362555.1 Mycobacteriaceae bacterium | reverse complement strand
GCGCAGTCACACCCGCACCTGCGGGTGTGACTGCGCGCTACGGGTGTACAGGGTGACAGACTGGGCCGCTGTGGCGCGTGTGATCGAGATCGGGGACGCGGGGGATCCGCGGCTGGACGACTTCCGGGATCTCTCGGCGGCTGATCGGCGGCCGGACCGGCCGGGCGGGCGGGGGCTGGTGATCGCCGAGGGGGTGGTCGTGGTGCAGCGGATGCTGGATTCGGCGTACCCGGTGCGGGCGCTGCTGGGGGTGCGCAGGCGGATCGACGCGCTGGCGGCGGAGTTGGCGGCGGTCGATGCTCCCGCCTACGTCGCTTCGGCAGAGGTCATGGCGGAGGTCGTGGGGTTCCATCTGAATCGCGGCGTGCTCGCGGTGGCCGACCGGGCGCCGCAGCCCGATCTCGACGCCATGGCGCAGGCCCGGGTCCTGGCGGTCTTGGAGGGGGTCAACGACCACGAGAACCTGGGTTCGATATTCCGCAATGCCGCTGCCCTGGGCGTCGGCGGGGTGCTGCTCGGACCGGGCTGCGCCGACCCGCTGTACCGGCGCAGCGTGCGGGTTTCGATGGGCCACGTGCTGCGGGTGCCGTTCGCGGCGGTCCCCGAGCCGTGGCCGGACAGCCTCGGACTGCTGCGGGGCCGGGGGTTCCGGGTGCTGGCGTTGACACCGCGGGCGGATGCCTCCGAACTGCGGGTGCACTCGATGGCCGGGGGCGAGCGGGTCGCGCTGTTGCTCGGCTCGGAGGGGCACGGCCTGACCGAATCGGCCATGACCGCCTCCGACCAGCTGATTCGCATTCCGATGGCGGCCGGAGTGGACTCGCTCAACGTCGCCACCGCGGCGGCCGTCGCCTTCCACGCCCTACAGGGCTGAGCGACAGTTCCGGAATGACCCGTGACGTGCGCCGAACGCACGTCGCGGGTCATTGCGGAAGTTTGGGTGTGCGCTCGGCCACGCGGTCCGCGGGGCGGGCGGGTCGCGCCGCTGGTGAGCAGGCCGTCGCCTGATATGTCCGATGAGGCCGGGCGGTAGCCTGGGCCAGGTGACTGTCGTGTCCCGATGTCGGGATTCTCGCGTAGGCCGCGTGGCGCTGCTGTCCGTGCACACCTCGCCCTTGGCCCAGCCGGGGACCGGTGATGCCGGGGGGATGAACGTCTACATTCTGCAGACCGCCCGGCAGCTGGCCCGCCGCGGCGTCGAGGTGGAGATCTTCACGCGCGCCACCTCGTCTTTCGATTCGCCCGTGGTCGAGGCAGCTGACGGGGTGCTGGTGCGCACCATCGTCGCGGGGCCTTTCGAGGGCCTGGACAAGCGCGACCTGCCCACCCAGCTGTGCCCGTTCACCGCGGGGGTGCTGCGTGAGCAGGCCCGGCACCCACACGGCTATTACGACGTGGTGCACTCGCACTATTGGCTGTCGGGGCAGGTCGGCTGGATCGCCCGGGACCGCTGGCGGGTGCCGCTGGTGCACACGGCGCACACCCTGGCGGCGGTCAAGAATGCCGCGCTGGCCGACGGGGACCAGCCCGAGCCTGCCAGTCGCGAGGCGGGCGAGCGGCAGCTGGTCGTCGAGGCCGACCGGCTGGTGGCCAACACGGCCGAGGAAGCCAAACAGCTCATCGGCTATTACGGCGCCATGCCGGAGAAGATCGACATCGTCACCCCCGGCGCGGACCTGTCCGTGTACCGGCCCGGCGACCGGGCGGTCGCCCGCGCCGCGCTGGGCATCGAGCCGGACGCGCAGGTGGTCACCTTCGTCGGCCGCATCCAACCGCTGAAAGCGCCGGACGTGCTGCTGCGCGCGGTGGCGCGGATTCCGCATGAGAGGCTGCGCGTGCTGGTGGTGGGCGGGCCGTCCGGCACCGGGCTGGAGCGTCCGCACGCCCTCATCGACTTGGCGCGCGAACTCGGCATCGCCGACCGGGTGAGTTTCCTGCCGCCGCAGGCGCCGGAGAACCTGGTGCAGGTGTACCGCGCGTCGGATCTGGTCGCCGTGCCCAGTTACAACGAGTCGTTCGGCTTGGTGGCGATCGAGGCGCAGGCCGCGGGCACTCCGGTCCTCGCGGCGAACGTGGGCGGACTCGGCACCGCGGTGCGCGACGGCCATTCCGGGCTGCTGGTCGACGGGCACCGCGCGGGCGACTGGGCCGCGGCCCTGCGGCGCCTCCTCGCGGACCCGGCCGAACTGCGCAGGCTCGGCGCCAACGCGGCGGGCCACGCCGCAGGCTTTTCGTGGGAGCACACCTCGGACGGTCTGCTCGCGTCCTACGAGGCCGCCGTCGCGCAGTACCGCTGCGGCGATCTGGTGGGAGTGCGGTGAGCAAGGCAGGCAAAGCCGCACTGGCCGAGCGCGTCGCTGCGGCGATGACGGACCGGTTCGGCGACGGCGAGATGGAATATTCGAGGCACGGCGAAGACACCTTCGTCGTGGTGCTGCCGGGGGAGCGCAAGCACAAGACCACGGTCATGCTCACTGCGGGCAACCACGGGCTGCGGATCGAAGCGTTCGTCTGCCGCAAGCCCGACGAGAACAACGAAGGCGTCTACGGCTACCTCCTACGCCGCAATCGCAAGCTGTACGGGGTGGCCTACACCTTGGACAAGGTCGGCGACATCTACCTGGTCGGGCGCATGCACGCCGACGTCGTCACCGCCGACGAGCTGGACCGGCTGTTCGGTCAGGTCCTCGAGGCCGTCGACGCCGACTTCAACACGATCCTCGAGCTCGGATTCGCCGAATCCATTCGCCGCGAATGGAAGTGGCGCGTCTCCCGGGGCGAGAGCCTGCGCAACCTCCAGGCTTTCACGCACCTCATCGACGAAGACGCAGACTGAGCAGCGACTTTGGTGATACGCCCCCACCAGTGGGAATTATCGCGATCGAAATTCTTGCGCCTTCCTTACACTTGGAGCTATGGCGGTCGAAACGCCCTGGGGTAGCAACGAAAGCGGTGATGACGAGATCGAACACGTCGTCATCACCAAGGCTCCGATGCGGATCGACTTCGATCCCTATCGGAAGCTGGCCCGCAGGTACTGGGGATACACCGGGGCAGCCCTGGGCAGCATCGTGACGTTCGTGCTGCTGTTCATGCCCTGGGTCACCGCGAAGGGCCCGGACGGCAGTGCGACGGCCACCGGCTTCGGCAAGCTGGAGGCCTCGACGAAGTACCTCAAGGCGTTCTCCAAGAACCCGGCGCATCCCGCTCACGTCACCGGTTTCTGGGCCATCCTGGCCACCGCGGCGCTGCTGGTCACGATTGCCGCCGCGATTACGAGCGTGGTGTATTACCGGGAGTCGCTGGCGCGGCTGGCCGTGGTCTCCTCGGTGGCCGAAGCGGGGCTGATACTGACCAATCTCATCCACTTGAACAGCAAGAGCGCCGAGCTCAAGGCCATGACCTCCCGCAGTTTCGACACGCCCGGCATCCTCGTCGGCGCCGTGCGCTGGATTCTCGGCAAGGACAAGCTCACCCTGCCGGGCCTGTCCGAGTCGACCTACGTGGCCAACGCGAGCATCACGCCGTGGGCGATCATCGCGTGCATCACGGCAATCGGCGCCGCCGTGGTCGGTGTCGCGCAGTGGGTTTCCGACGTCGGATCGAGCCCGGTCCCGTTGCCGAAGAGACTTCGCAAGTTGGCCGCGCTGCGCCGCGCTGATCCCCCCGACTCCGCGCCCCCCGCCGACTACTCCCCGGCCACCGCCGATACCCCACTCCCCGCCGAGCCGCCGCCCCCCGCCGCTGCGCCTGCTGCCGCCCGCCAGTCCACCGCGCGCACCGCCCTGCGGCGCGGCGCGGGGACCTCCCTGCGTAAACCCCGCCGCACGACGTCCTGAAGTCCGGCTCAGACGGGACCGCTGAAGAGGGTGCGGCCGCCTTCGACGAGCAGGGTTTGGCCGGTGATCCAGGACGCCTCGTCCGAAAGCAGGAATGCGGCGGCGCTGCCGACATCCGCTGGGAGGCCGATGCGAGCCAGCGGGTAGTGCGCGGCGATGTCGGCCTCGCGGCCCGCGATGAACGGTGTGCTGGCTTCGGTTGGAAGGACGCCGGGAGCGATTCCGTTCACACGAACCTCGGGCGCCAGCTCGACAGCAAGTTGGCGCGTGAGGTGGTCCAGCGCCGCTTTGGCGATGCCGTAGCCGCCGGAGTTCGGCACGGTCATGGCGCCCGCCATGGACGAGACATTGAGGACACTGCCGCCGCGGCGCGACAGGCCGCCGTGCCAAGCGGCCTGGGTCCAGCCGAGCGTAGTGGTCAGGTTCAGGTCGAGCGTGCGGCGGAAGGCCCCCAGGTCCCCGGTGACCAGTGGTACTCCGAAGCCTTCGGCGCCGCCGATGTTGTTGACGAGCAGGTCGAGAGACCCGAAATGCGCCACGGCCGCGGCGACGGCCGCGCGCCGGTGGCCTGCGTCGCCGCCGTCGCCCGCAACCGCGAGCGCGCGGTCGTCGCCAAGTGATTTCGCGACCTCACGGAGCTCGTCGTCGCTGCGGGCGGTGAGCACCACTTTCGCGCCGCGCTGCACCAGAGCTTGCGCGATGTAGAGGCCGATGCCCGCGCGGCTGCCCGTGACTATTGCTGTCTTGCCCTCGAGGCTCGTCATAGTTCCGTCCCTGTGGTGGTTACTTCTGGTAACTGACAGCCATTTTGGCTACCGTCCATGACATGGGGAAGGACGCACTTTTATCTGCCTCGGTTACGTCGAGGGAACCGTCGTCACCGTGTGTGGCGCGCGAAATCCTGGACCGGGTGGGCGACAAGTGGTCAGTTGAGGTGCTGTACCGACTCGGCCATGGCGTGCGGCGGTTCAGTGAGCTGCGGCGCGATGTCGACGGCATCAGCCAGCGCATGCTCACCGCGACCCTGCGCGGGCTGGAGCGCGACGGCATTGTGCGGCGCACGGTGCACCCCGTGGTCCCGCCTCGAGTCGACTATGAGTTGACCCCGCTCGGCGAGACGCTGCGCGACGTGATCACCGCGATGGTGGAGTGGGCAGGCGACCACACTGCCGACATCGACGCCGCCCGCGCTGCTTACGATCGTGCCCTGACCGGGGATGATGGGTGAGGACCGGTTACGCTGCTCGGCATGCCTACTCTCGTGTTGCTCCGTCATGGTGAGAGCGAATGGAACGCGCTGAACCTGTTCACCGGGTGGGTGGACGTCCACCTCACCACGAAGGGCGTCGCGGAGGGCAAGCGGGCCGGTGAGCTGCTGGCCGAGCAGGGCGTGCTGCCAGACATCGTCTACACCTCGCTGCTGCGCCGCGCCATCAGCACCGCGAATCTGGCCTTGGACGCCGCGGACCGGCACTGGATCCCGGTGGTCCGGGACTGGCGGCTCAACGAGCGCCACTACGGCGCGCTGCAAGGCAAGAACAAGGCCCAGATCCGCGACGAGTACGGCGAGGACCAGTTCATGCAGTGGCGGCGCAGTTACGACACCCCGCCGCCGCCGATCGAAGCCGACAGCGAGTACAGCCAGGCGGGAGAGGTTCGCTACGCGGACATCGGGCCGGGCGTCCCGGCGACCGAGTGCCTGAAGGACGTCGTCGCCAGGATGGTGCCGTACTGGGAGACCGCCATCGCCGCGGACCTGCGCGCAGGGAAGACGGTTCTGGTTGCCGCGCACGGAAATTCGCTGCGCGCGTTGGTCAAGCACCTGGAGGACGTCTCGGACGCGGACATCGCGGGACTGAACATCCCCACCGGCATCCCGCTGCGCTACGAGCTCGACGACAACCTGCGCCCGCTCCGCCCCGGCGAGTACCTCGACCCCGCCGCGGCGGCCGCGGGCGCCGCGGCGGTCGCCGGCCAAGGCGCCGCCAAGTAAACGTCGGTCCACAACGACCCATGAATTGCGTTGTGCGCAATTCATGGGTCGTTGTGGACATATGGCGTGGGACATATCGGGCGAACGGTTGGTAACGGCGGGTGAACGGGCGCTAAAGGGGTGCTTGACCTGCGGGAAACAAGGCCACCGCAGATCGGGTAACTGGACAATGGTCCGTACGATCATGGTGTGAATGTTGTGCAGGGCCTGACCGTGACGGCCGCGGCCGTGGCGGGCCTGGGTGCGGGCCTGGCGTTGGGTCCCCGGGCGGGGCGGCTGCGCAAGCGGCCCCAGCCGGGCGGGAACGCGCCTAGTGTGGCCACGCTGCTGCACCTGGTCACCCAGACGTCGTCCACCGGAATCGCGGTGGTGGACCGCTATCGCGACACGGTGCTGCTGAACCCGCGGGCCGAAGAGCTCGGTCTGGTTCGCGACCGGGTGCTCGACGAGCGGGCCTGGGCCATCGCCCAGCGGGTGCTCGACGGCGACGAGACCGCCGAGTGCGACATCACCGACGAGAAGCCGCAGCCCGGCCGCGGCCGGATCGCAGTGCGCTGCGTGGCGCGGCCGCTCGCGCCGCAGGCCGAAGGCTTCGCGGTGCTGTTTGCCGACGACGACTCCGAGCAGGTCCGGATGGAGGCGACGCGGCGCGACTTCGTCGCCAATGTGAGCCATGAGCTCAAGACGCCGGTCGGCGCGATGAGCCTGCTGGCCGAGGCGCTGCTGGAATCGGCTGACGACCCGGCGTCGGTGCAGCATTTCGGCGAGCGGGTCCGGGCGGAGGCGATCCGGCTCGGCAACATGGTCAGCGAGCTGATTGCGCTGTCTCGCCTGCAAGGCGCGGAGAAGCTGCCCGATTTGGACGTGGTGGACGTGGACGCCGTGGTCACCGAGGCCGTGGACCGGTCCCGCACCGCGGCCGAGGTGGCGGGCATCAGCGTGAGCACCGACAGCCCCAGCGGGCTCGAGGTGCTCGGCGACCAGACGCTGTTGGTGACGGCGCTGTCGAACCTGGTGGAGAACGCCATCGCCTATTCGCCGCGCGGGTCGCACGTGTCGGTGAGCCGGACGCTGCGCGGCGACAAGGTGGCCGTCGCGGTCACCGACCGCGGCATCGGCATCGCCAAGGAAGACCAGGAGCGCGTGTTCGAGCGCTTCTTCCGGGTGGACAAGGCCCGCTCGCGCGCCACCGGCGGCACCGGGCTGGGACTCGCGATCGTCAAACACGTCGCGGCCAACCACAACGGCGACATCACACTGTGGAGCAAGGTCGGCACCGGCTCGACCTTCACGCTGCGGATCCCCGTGTACGTCGAACCAGACCATGCAGGCAACGGCGCCGACCCCAGAACGAGAGTGGAGGCTGGCAGATGACCAGTGTTGTGATCGTGGAAGCCGCCGCGCTCGCGGTCGCCCGGCTGAAGGGACGGCGCTGAAATGACCAGTGTCTTGATCGTGGAAGACGAGGAGTCGCTGGCCGACCCGCTCGCGTTCCTGCTGCGGAAAGAGGGCTTCGAGACCACCGTGGTTGGCGACGGCCCTTCGGCGCTGGCCGAGTTCGACCGCTCCGGCGCGGACATCGTGCTGCTCGACCTGATGCTGCCCGGCATGAGCGGCACCGACGTCTGCAAGCAGCTGCGCACTCGCTCGAGCGTCCCGGTGATCATGGTGACCGCGCGGGACAGCGAGATCGACAAGGTGGTCGGCCTGGAGCTGGGCGCGGACGACTACGTGACCAAGCCGTACTCCGCGCGCGAGCTCATCGCCCGCATTCGCGCGGTGCTGCGCCGCGGCGCGGACAGCGACTTGGAGGCCAACGGCGACACCCGAGTGCTCGAGGCCGGCCCGGTGCGGATGGACGTGGAGCGTCACATCGTCCAGGTCAACGGCGCCACCATCACGTTGCCGCTGAAGGAGTTCGATCTGCTGGAGTACCTGCTGCGCAACTCCGGTCGGGTGCTCACCCGCGGCCAGCTCATCGACCGAGTGTGGGGCGCGGACTACGTCGGCGACACCAAAACCCTCGACGTGCACGTGAAGCGGTTGCGCAGCAAGATCGAGGCCGACCCGGCCAAGCCCGAGCACCTCATCACCGTCCGCGGCCTCGGCTACAAACTCGAGGCCTGACCGTTGTCCAGAATGACCCACGAGTTGCGTTGAACGCACTTCACGGGTCGTTCTGGACGAGGGATGGACCGGGGTTGGGCTGGACGTTAGAGTCTGGACCACTGCTGTTTCGAAAGTAAGGGGACGTCCGATGATCGTCTTCGGCACCCGGACGTATCTCTACCAACTGGCGATGATCACGCTCGTCTGCGGGCGCTGCCACAATCCCGCCGCCCATGCGCTGCGCAAGCGCGTCACCAAGTTCACGCTGTTTTTCATCCCGCTGTTTCCGCTGTCGACGCGCCACCAGTTGCAGTGCACCTTCTGCGGGCTCGACCAGGGCATCGCCGAGCAGCAGGCGCACCACTTGCAGGCGACGGCCGCGCAGCAGCAGGGCTACGGAGCGCCGCAGGCCCAGCCCTACACGGGGTAGGCGGCGACGGTCCGCAGCACCGCGGCCAGTCGGTCCCGGGCGGCCGCGTCGGCGACCACGCCGTCGGGCCCGATGATGTCCTGGCTGACCGGGATTCGCAGGCAGGCGGCTTCGATGACCACGGCGTCCACATAGCCGAGCACCAGCGCCAGCGTCTCGGTCGCGCCGCCGCCCCGGCGCGGGTCGGCGGCGACGTTGATCCAGGCCGCGGGCTTCCCGTGCAGGTCCCCGTTGCCGACAGTCCAGTCCAACAGGTTCTTGAGGCTGCCCGGCAGCGTGCCCGCGTACTCCGGAGTACAGAACACCACGGCGTCGGCCGCGGCCAGCTCCGCCCGCAGCGCG
>JABFVX010000129.1 GCA_013362555.1 Mycobacteriaceae bacterium | reverse complement strand
AGCTGCGGGTGTCTACGCGCGCAACGGGTGTGAAGGAGGGCTCAGGAGAGGCCGTTGAACAGGAGTTTGGCTACCTGGGTGTCGGTGGCGGCGCCGTCTTTGAATTGGCCTTGGCCGTTGAGCGAGTTCATGATCGCGAGGGTGTAGCGCTCGCCGGGGCCGACGAATCCGACCGAGTTGACCACCCAGCCGCCCTGTTCCTCGGACCAGCCGTCTTTGAGCCCCGGGCGCTGGGCCGGGCCCGCGCCCCACACGCCCCACTGCTGGTTGGCGTCGACCGTGCGCATCCGGGTCACCAGGTAGTTGCGGTCGTCGGGGTGCAGTCCGGTGAGTACGTGGGTCATCAACCGGTCGAGGTCCGCCGCGCTGCACTTCTGGAAGCCCCAGTACGGGTAGAACCGGGTGAAGCCCGCCTGCGGAACGAGTCCGGTCATGCCGAAGCCGCGAAAGGCGTTGTTGAAGGCGAGGTGGTCGGGTCCCGCGTAGGCGAACCAGAGCCGGTCCGCGGCATCGTCGTCGGAGGTGTGCAGCATCCGGTCGATGTCGGCGTAGTCGCCGCCGGACAGGTGCAGCGCCCCGGAGCGGTTGCGTGTCAACAGGTCCGCCGCGGTCGCGAGCTTGATGGTGGACGCGGTCCAGATGGGGGCGTTCGCGTTGCCGTTGGCGTAGCTGCCGCCGCTGACCCGGTCGCGCACCACGTACCCGACCACGCCGGGCCGCGTGCGCAAGTAGTTGTCCACGGTCGTGATCCGCATCCGCAGATCGCAGCTGAGTCCGTTCACCATGCACGGCTGCTGCCGGGCGGGCTGGGAGTCGACCACCGGCGACACCTGTGCCGCCGACTCGGTCCGCAGCGCGCCCCCGCACGCCGTCACCGCCGACACCGCCGCGACGGCGAACGACAACAGTGCACGGCGGCGAAACGGGAAGACAGCCATGGTTCCCCAGAGTGGCACACGGGCCGGGCCCGAACAACAACCGCGTCCACCTACACCCGTACCGTGCCTTTACACCCGCAGCTGCGGGTGTAAAGGCACGGTACGGGTGTAGCGACGACCTCGTTGATCACGAACTTCGGCCTGCGATGAGCACGGCGAGGCCGTCGAGGATGCGGTCGAGGCCGAACTCGAGGGCATTGTCCTGACCGGTGGCGGCGGCGAAGGCCGCGGTGGCGTGCGGGAACTGCTCGGCCCGGTCGGCGAGCACGGCCCCGAACTGTTGCGCCAGCTGGGCTTCGGTGTCCTCGTTCGGGTTGCGGGTCTGTTGGGTCAGGTTGCGCACATGGCCGTTGACCAGGACCACCGCGTCCATGCGCTCAGCGCTGGTCAGGGGCGTGTGGGCCAGCGCGGCGAGCGCGACCTCGAACCAGGCCAGCTCATTCGGCCCGATGGGGCGGATGCCGACCGTCAGGTCCAGCGACCACGGATGGGCGCGATACCGGTCGTGGATGGCGTGGGTCCACGCGCGCAAGCCCGCCCGCCAGGGTTCGCCGTGCTCGGCGGCGGGGGGCAGCTCCGGAGCGGGGCCGAGCGCGGCGTCGAGCATCAGCGCGGTGAGTTCGGCCCGGCCGGGGAGATACCGGTACAGCGACATCTTCGTGAATCCGAGTCGTTCCGCGACTCGCTGCATCGACAGGGCCGCCAGCCCCTCGGCGTCTGCCACCGCTATCGCGGCCTCGACGATGGCGGCCTGCGACAGCGCGGGCTTCGGGCCGCGCTTGGGCCGTTCCGGCGTCCCCCACAACAGGTCCACCACTGTCATGCCGGCCTCCTTCCATAACTGTGTCTACAGCACACAGTCGGGCGAGTCGACGTTCACACCCGAAGTGTGTGTTCACACCCGCAGCTGCGGGTGTGAACACACACTTCGGGTGTGGGGGTCATCGACCGAGGGTGGCGACAACGATGGCGTGGGCGGCGGCGACGGCGGTGTCGATGGGCTGCGGGCGGGGGGTGAGCAGCCATTGCTGGGCGATCATCAGGACCGCGCCGAGCAGGCCGGTCGCCACCACGCGATGGTGCACCCCGTCGGGTCAGACGGTGTGGTCGGCCAGCAGAACGTCGATGAACTCGCGGATGGCGCGGCGGTAGCGGCGGTCCACCTGCTCGCTGACGCCGAGGATCTCCAGGAACGCGATTCGAGCCAGCCGGGGGTCGGCCTCGACCGCGGCGAAGAAGGCGGTCAGCGCGCCGCGGATGCGGCTGTCGGGGTCGGCGCCCGCGGCCGCGCCCCGGCGCAGCGCCGCGAGTTGCACTGTCACCGCATGGTCGTAGGCAGCGAGCAGCAGTTCCTCACTGCCGGCGAACGATTCGTAGAAGTATCGCTTGGTGAGCCCGGCCGTGGCGCAGATCTTGTCGACGGTGGCGCTGCGGTAGCCGTCGGTGCCGAACACCTCGACGGCAGCGGCCAGCAGCCGCGCTCGACGTTCCTCGCGCCGCTGACCTGCCGCTGTGCCGCGGTAAACACGGCCTGGCGTTTTGGAGTGGCTCACAGGTAGGATATTGCCACTGGGCAGTTCCAGATACAAGTTCACCACTGGAGGAGTTCGGAATGGCGGATGTGGACGTGCTGATCGTCGGCGCCGGTCTGTCGGGCGTCGGCATGGCGTGCCATCTGGAGCGGGAGCTGCCGGAGGTGAGCTACACCGTCCTGGAGAGCCGGGACGCGCTCGGCGGCACGTGGGACCTGTTCCGCTATCCCGGCATTCGGTCGGACTCCGACATGTACACCCTCGGTTTCCGGTTCCGTCCGTGGATGGGGGAGAAGGCCATCGCCGACGGCCCGTCCATCCTGGAGTATGTCCGCGACACCGCCGCCGAGTACGGCGTCGACCGCAACATTCGCTACGGGCACGCCGTGGTCCGAGCCGAATGGTCCTCGGCGGACGGAGAGTGGGCCGTCACCGCGCGGTCGGGCGGCTCCGACGTCACGCTGCGGGCCAAGTTCCTGGTGTCCTGCAGTGGCTACTACCGCTACGACCAGGGCTACTCGCCGGAATTTCCGGGCCGCGAGCAGTTCTCAGGAACCATCGTGCACCCGCAGCACTGGCCGCAGGACCTCGACTACACCGACAAGCAGGTGGCGATCATCGGCAGCGGCGCCACCGCGGTGACCCTCGCGCCCGCGATGGCCCCGGTCGCGGCCGGGGTGACGATGGTGCAGCGCTCGCCCACCTACGTCGTCTCGGCGCCCGCGAAGGACCCGCTCGCGATGTCGCTGCGGCGCTTCCTGCCCAACCGGGTCGTCTATCCGGTCGTGCGGGCCAAGCAGGTGCTGGTGACCACCGCGATCTACCAGCTGTGCAGGCGCTACCCGGACCGGATGAAGGCGCTGCTGCGCAAGTACCAGACCCGCTGGCTGCCCAAGGGCTACGACATCGACACCCACTTCACTCCGAGCTACAACCCGTGGGACCAGCGGCTGTGCCTGGTGCCCAGCGGCGACCTGTTCCGGGAGATCCGCAAGGGCCGGGTGGCGATGGCGACCGGCGGCATCGAGACGTTCACCGCGGACGGGCTGCGGCTCACCACCGGCGAACACGTGCCCGCCGACATCATCGTCACCGCAACCGGTTTGAACCTGCTGGCTTTCGGCGGCGTCGAACTGGTGGTCGACGGCGAGCCGGTCGACATGCCGAACACTATGGCCTACAAGGGCATAATGCTGAGCGGACTGCCGAACTTCGGCTACATCATCGGCTACACGAACGCGTCCTGGACCCTGAAGGCCGACTTGGCGGCGGAGTACCTCTGCCGCGTCATCCGGCACATGCGCCGCAAGGGTTTCGCCCGCTGCGTCCCGGTCCGCGACCCGGACGTCGCCTTGGAACCGTTCCTGGACCTCGACTCCGGCTACATCAAGCGCGCGCAGTCCGAACTGCCGAAACAGGGGTCCAAGGCCCCGTGGCGCCTGCGCCAGAACTATCTGCGCGACCTTGTGACCCTGCGCCACGGCCGTCTCCTCGACCCGGCCTTGCATTTCGCCCGCCCCGGCGCCGCGGCCCTGGTCCCCCACGCGGCCCCGAAACCCGAGACCCCCGAGCGCGTCACCGCCTGAACCCCGACTCCAGAATGACCCGTGACGTGTGGTGCCGATGGCGCTGCTCGCGAGGCCCTGCGGTGTTGCGCGCGCTGCCTCTTCGGGCCGCCGTCTCGCTGCGCGAAACGCACGTCACGGGTCATTCTGGACTGGGGTTTACCGGCCGCGGAGGGCGGCGATGCGTTCGGTGAGCTGGTCGGCCGAGGCCATGGCGGTGGGTGGGCCGCCGCATTCGCGGCGGAGCTCGCCGTGGATGACGCCGTGCGGCTTGCCGGTGCGATGGTGGTGCATGGCGACGAGGCTGTTGAGCTCGCGGCGCAGCGAACCGAGGCGTTCCGCGGATGCGGCGCGTTCGGCGGCGACGACCGACGGGGGAGCGCTCGACGCGGCCTCGGCGGTGCGGTCGGCGACCTGCTTGCTCTGGCGTTCCTTCAGCAGGGCGCGCATCTGGTCGGCGTTGAGCAGGCCGGGCAGGCCGAGGTAGTCGGCCTCCTCGTCGCTGCCCGCGAAAGTCGCGGTGCCGAAGGACGATCCGTCGTAGATCACCTGATCCAGCTCGGCGTCGGCGCCGAGCGAGACGAATGCCTTCTCGTCTTCGCCGGGCTCGTCCTTCTGCTTGTTCGCGTCGATGAGCAGATCGTCGTCGAGGCCGTTCGGCTCGCGGTGCGGCTTGCCCAACACGTGGTCGCGCTGCACCTCGAGCTGCGCGGCCAGATCCAGCAGCACCGGCACCGACGGCAGGAAGACGCTCGCCGTCTCGCCCTGCTTGCGGGCCCGCACGAAACGGCCGATGGCTTGGGCGAAATACAGCGGCGTCGACGCGCTGGTGGCGTACACGCCGACCGCGAGCCGCGGTACGTCGACGCCCTCGGACACCATCCGCACGGCCACCATCCACGGGCTCGTCCCGGTGGCGAACTTGCCGATGTTGCCCGAGGACTGCGGATCGTCGGAGAGCACCAGCGTCGGCGGCTCGCCGGTGAGGTGTTCCAGCAGTTCGGCATAGGCGCGAGCATTGTTCTGGTCGGTTGCGATGACCAGGCCGCCCGCGTCCGGCATGCCCGCGGAGCGCAGCTGGCCGAGACGCGTGTCGGCGGCGCGCAGCACCGCGGGAATCCAGTCCCCGTTCGGGTCGAGCGCGGTGCGCCATGCCCGGGCGGTCTGCTCGGCCGACAGCGGCTCGCCGAGGCGCGCGGTGTACTCCTCGCCTGCGCTGTCGCGCCAGCGCGCCTCGCCAGAGTAGGCCAGGAACACCACCGGCCGGACGACGCCGTCGGCGAGCGCCTCGGTGTAGCCGTAAGCGTGGTCGGCGCGCGAGCGCGGGAAGCCCGACGAGTCGCGTTCGTAGGTGATGAACGGGATCGGACTGTCGTCGCTGCGGAACGGGGTGCCGGTGAGCGCGAGGCGACGCGTGGCCCCGTCATAGGCCTCGCGGGCCGCGTCGCCCCAGCTCTTCGCGTCGCCCGCGTGGTGGATCTCGTCGAAGATCACCAGCGTGCGGTAGCTCTCGGTGCGAACCCGGTGTTTGGTCGGGTGTGCGGCCACCTGGGCGTAGGTGACGACGACCCCGTGGTAGTCCGCGGAGGTCGCGCCGGTGGAGTTGGTGAAGCGGGAGTCCAGTTGCAGTCCTACCCGCGACGCCGCCTCCGCCCACTGGTGCTTCAGATGCTCGGTGGGCGCGATCACGGTGACGCGGTCCACGGTGCGGTCGGCGATCAGCTCCGTAGCGATCCGCAGCGCGAAGGTGGTCTTGCCCGCGCCCGGCGTCGCCACCGCGAGGAAGTCCCGCGGATTGGTGGCCAGATACTTGGTGAGTGCTCTTCTCTGCCATGCGCGAAGCGAACCCGCGTCGTGCTCGGTGGGGGCGGGCGGAAGCAGCGCAGTCACTCCGACGAGACTAGCGGCAGTTCCCGCCGGCCCACCAATCACGACACGTTCGATCGGATCACACCCGGTTGAGCGGCGTGCGGCGGCCCCGTAGGTCATGCTTGTCCGGGCATGAGCACACTGGGCAACTTCATCCGCGGCAGTCTCCGGTTGACCGGACACACCGTCGCGAAGGCGTGGGATGATTCGATCTTCTCTCGGGCGGCTACGGCCGCCTTCTGGCAGACGTTGTCGCTGCCGCCGCTGTTGTTGGGGTTGCTGGGCAGCGTCGGGTACGTGGGCGGCTGGTTCGGGCCGAATACCGTCGACGTGATCCACCGCAAGCTGATCACCTTGAGCGAGCACGCGTTCAGCCCGAACGTCGTCGACGAACTCATCGTGCCCACGCTCGACGACGTGTTGCGGCGGGGCCGGGCGGACATCGTGTCACTCGGCTTCGTGTTGTCGCTGTGGGCGGGGTCGTCGGCGATGTCGTCGTTCGTCGACTCGATCACCGCCGCGCACGGCCAGGCCGACGCCCGGCACCCGGTGTGGCAGCGGGTGTTCGCGCTGCTGCTGTATGTGATGTTTCTGGGGGTGTCGGTGCTGGTGTTGCCGATGGTGGCGCTGGGACCCGCATTGATCATCCGGGCCTTTCCGCCGCGTTGGCACGACCTCGGCGTGGACATCGTGCAGCAGTTCTACTATCCGGGCGTCGGACTACTGCTGCTGATCGGGCTCACCACGCTCTATCAGTTGGCGTTGCACCACACGCTGCCCTGGCATCGCCTGCTGGGCGGCGCGCTGCTCGCCGGGGTGGTGTTCCTGGCCGCCAGCAGCGGGCTGCGCTGGTATCTGCGGGTCATCACCAAGACGGGCGTCAGCTACGGGGCGCTGGCCACGCCGATCGCGTTCTTGTTGTTCACGTTCTTTCTGGGGTTCGCGGTCATCCTGGGCGCCGAGTTCAACGCGTCGCTGCAGGAACTGCATCCGGCGCGGGGCAGCCTGGTGGGCCGCGGACTGCGCAGGCTGCTGCGGCGGACCCCGGCCACGGATCCGCCGCCCACCGATCCGGACGCCCCCGTCGCTCAGTCGCCCTTGCGGAACCCCTCGTAGATCTTCTTGCAGTCCGGGCACACCGGCGAACCGGGCTTCGGCGACTTGGTCACCGGGAAGGTCTCACCGCACAGCGCGATCACGAAGGTGCCCATGACCGCGCTCTCGGCGATCTTGTCCTTCTTCACGTAGTGGAAGAATTTGGGGGTGTCGTCACCGGGAGTCTCGTCGGTGACGGCGTCACGATCGATATCGGGTCGAACCAAGGTGTCAGTGCTCACTGGTCCATCATGCCGCATCGGCACCGCTCGGTCTGCCGAAGCCGCCCCGGTTCGGAGCCGGACAGAAGGGCTAGAGTGGAAACATGGCACGATCCGAAGCTGAGGGCGAGCCCGTTCTGATCACGGAGGCCGCGCCCTCGCTGGAGGAGCAGCGCCGGGCGCGGGTCCGCAAATATTCGCTGATGATGGCCGTGCGCATTCCCGCGCTGGTGTTGGCCGCGTGGGCGTACTCCCTGTGGCAGAACCCGCTGATCTCGCTGGCCATCGTCGGCGTGTCCATCCCGCTGCCGTGGATGGCCGTGCTGATCGCCAACGACCGCCCGCCCCGCACCAAGGACGAGCCCAGCCGCTACCCGCGCGACCTGCGCGAACAGCGTGCCGTCGAAGCCGTTCACCACCCGGTCATCGACGAAGGCCGCTAGACCGTGTTTCATAAGTCTGCGTTGTCGGACTCGCGGTTACAACACTGGTAGCCGACTCGTCCTCCAGCCTTGCGAGGCGACGATCCGATCCACGATGCCATCCGTCCGGACTTATGAAACACGGCCTAGCCCGCCCCGCGTCCTGCATTCAGGACAAGCGGTGTGGGTATGAAACAGGTGGGCGACCCGTGCGGGTCGCCCACCTGTGGGGGGAGCGGAGTGCCTACAGCGTCGGCGCGATGTCGGCGTCGATTTCCGTCTTGGCGTCGATCACGGCCTTGGCGGCTTCGAGCTGGTCGCGGTGCTGGTTGGCGTGGTGCTGGCAGAAGAGCAGTTCACCGCCGGAGGCGAGGGTGGCGCGTACGCGTGCGAGGGCGCCGCAGCGGTCGCAGCGGTCCAAGGCCGTCAGCGTGCTGCTGGTCGGGGCGTTGGTCAGAGTTCCTGGCATGACTCCTCCGTCCCGGCTTCGGGGAAACCCTTCCGCCTGAGGTGTGGTCGACCGCACCGATGTTCTGGTGTGGTCTCTCTACTGTGACAGACGTTTGGTTGATCGGCTTTGTTCCCGACGGCGATTTGCTGTGTCGTCACCCACATGAAACACGTCCGATTCATTCCCGATCGTTGTTCGTTACTGCGGGTTAGCTCCGGTCTGCCTCCGGGCTGCCCCCTGTGTCGCAATACACCCTTCTGCCGTTACACAGTGGCAGTCGCCGATTGTTTGCCGCGGTCGTCGGGCCTGATGGGGCGGCGGACGGGTTCGCACGGTGAAGTGTTCGGCGCGGAGCAGCCGTGCGGACACTTTTCTCCACTACGCTGAGCCGGCTTTGGTACGGATCGACGACGGGAGCAACGGTGGCCGCAGCGGCGGCGCGGGCGAGGCTGGTGGTGAGCGTGCACGACGTGGCGCCGGGGTCGGCGACGGAAACCGCCCGCTGGTGCGCCGACGCCGACAACCTGGGAATTCCGGTGGCGCTGCTGGTCGTTCCCGGTCCCTGGCGCGGACCGGGTCTGGCGCAGTGTCCCGATTACGCGGCGGTGCTGCGCGCGCGCAGGGAGCAGATCGG
>JABFVX010000052.1 GCA_013362555.1 Mycobacteriaceae bacterium | reverse complement strand
TTCATCTCGCGGTGCCGCAAGGGCTCGATCCGCCAGGTGTTCCCGGGCGAGCACTACGGGGACACGCTCGGCGAGATCAAGGACTGCGGCACCGCGTCGTGCAAGACCGCGTGGAAGCTCCTCAACGACAACCGGTTCAAGAAGTAGCGTCGGCGCCATGGGGATGTACGTGGCTGTGCTGCTGTCCGAGGCGTCGTCCGACGCCGCCGACCACGAACCGCTCTTCCAGGAGAGCTTCGTGCTGCTCGCGGCCGAGTCGCTGGAGGAGGCCCGGGAGAACGCCGTGATGCACGGGCGCGGCCAGGAGACGTCGTACCGGAACGAGGACGGCGAACGGATCACCTGGCGGCTGCGTACCGTCGTCGACGTCAACGAGGTCCTGGACCCCGAGTTGGCCGACGGCGCCGAGATCTACGCCCGGCACTTCCGGGACTACGACTCCTACGCGGCCTTCGAACCGATGTTGTCCGGCGAGGAGTTGTAGGCCGGCGGGACGACGGCACAACGGCCCGGGGCCGCTGACGAGATGTCAGCGGCCCCGGGCCGTACTCCTTGTCGGCTATGGGTCAGCTCAAGCCGCGGCTCAGTGCCCGCCCTGCCGCGCGTGCTTCGGCAGCAGGAACCCGAGGGCGAACGCCACCGCCGTCAGCACCAGCGCGACCAGCGTCGTGGTCGCCGCCGCGTCGAGCGCCGACTGCTGGTGCATCCGCGCCCCGCCCTCGCTGAAGAACACCGTGCCGAAGACCGCCACACCCAGCGCCGACGCGAGCTGCTGCATCGACTCCAGCGCGCTGGACGCCGACCCGACCTCCTCGTCCGCGACCTCGCCCATGATGATGTCGAACAGCGGGACGAAGATCAGGCCCATGCCCAGGCCGAACACCAGGAACGGCGCCGCCAGCGTCAGGCTGCCCAGATCGGTCGAGGCGTTCGCGAACACCGCGTACAGCGCCACGATGCCGACCGCCATGATCGCCAGCCCGATGTGCAGGATCCGCCGGCCCAGCTTGCCCATCAGCGCACCGCTGGCGCCGGAGCCGATGAACGCGCCGAGCGCCCAGGTGCCCATCGTCAGGCTCGCCCGCATCGCACTGAACCCCAGGCCGAGCTGCAGGAACAGGCCGATCGCCATGGACAGCCCGGTGATCGCCCCGAAGAACACGATCACGAACAGCACGCCCGAGCTGTACGACCGCTTGCCGAACACGCTCAGCCGCACCAGTGGCGCCTTCGCACCCTTCCGCGTGCGGCGCAGGGTGTACGCGACGAACCCGGCCAGCACCGCGACGGCACCCGCGAGCATCACGAACATCCAGGCCGGCCAGCCCTTTTCCCGGCCCTGCACCAGCGGGTAGACCAGCATGAACATCCCCGCGCCGCCGATCAGCATGCCCAGCGGGTCGAGCGACCGGTCACTCGCGTCGACCGGCGGCCGGGCCGGCAGCGCCGCCTTGCCCGCGAGCAGCGCGAACAGCCCCAGCGGAACGTTGATCAGGAAGATCATGCGCCATCCGGTGCCGAACAGGTCGGCGTCCACCAGGGTGCCGGCCACGATCGGGCCGAGGATGGTGGCGAGGCCGATCGACGGGCCGAACGCCGCGAACGCCTTGCCCATCTCCTGCGCCGAGAACAGGTCCCGGATCAGCCCGAAGCTCTGCGGGATCATGATCGCCCCGGCCAGCCCCTGCAGCACCCGGGCGCCGATCAGCACCTCGGGCGACCACGCCAGCGCGCACAGCACCGACGCCGCGACGAAGCCGACGACGCCGATCTGCATCATCCGCTTGCGCCCGTAGATGTCGCCGAGGCGCCCGCCGGTCAGCAGCCCGGCCGCCAGCGTGAGGGTGTACGCCGCCGCGATCCACTGCAGCGCCGCGTACGAACCGCCCAGATCCGCGCGGATCGCCGGGGCCGCGACGTTGACGACGGTCGCGTCGAGCAGGTTCATCAAGGTGGCCGCGAGGACCACGAACAGGCCGAGCCACTTGCGGTCGGCGCCGGTCCGCGCCGGGGCGGTCGGGGTTTCCGCGTCTGCCACGGTCGGGTCCGCGGTCTCCAGGACTGCGCTCACGGGGGTGCTCCTCAGCGATCAGGCGATCAGGGGGGGACGTGCCGTTCGGGAGTCCGGTGGCCACCGC
>JABFVX010000475.1 GCA_013362555.1 Mycobacteriaceae bacterium | reverse complement strand
ATTCCGGAGGTCAGAGACCCGCGGCGGTGACGCGGTGCGCCGCTTCCATCAGCATCCAGCCGCCGAGCTGCACGGACAGGTCGCGCTCGGGCACCTCCGAGGCGGTGACGGTGCCGCCCGCGAACGCGGCGACGCCGCTCTCCACGCCCGGCATCTGGGCGGGCTTGCGCCAGTCCGCACCGAACAGGGGACTGTCGTTCACGTCGAGGCGGTTGGTCCAGGCGGCCTCGCCGGAGGCCACCACGATCGCCGCGGCCCTGGCGCGCGCCGCGCGCACATCGCCGGTGTCGCCGGGCAGCATCAGCGCCGCCAGCGCCAGGTAGCGGGCGAGGATGCCGTTGAACAGCCCGCCGTCGCCGCCACCGCCGCCGTCGATCGCCCCGTCGACCGTCATCCCGTCCTCGATGGCGGTGACCAGGTCACAGGCACGTTTGGCGAACCGCGGCTCCCCGGTCCGCACCGCGAGCTCGGTGTCGAGACCCAGCGTCACGCCCTGGCAGTAGGTATAGAGGGCGCGCTCCAGTTTCGCGCTCGGCGGCGCCGAGCCTGCGGCGTTCGGCTCCGCCCACTGCAGCCGGATTCCGTCGAAGATCAGGCCGGACTGGGAATCCCACAGTGTGGTGGCGATCCAGTCGCCCGTGCGGGTGGCCAGGTCCCATTCGCCGAGGCGGGCGAACACGAGGCCCGCGGGGCCGTTGGCGGGCGTGTTGTAGAAGTTGTCGCCGACCCGCCACGGCACGGCGCCGACGCGCGGGTCCCAGGCTTTGGTGAGAGCGCTGCCCAACGCACCGAGCGCGGTCGGGTAGGACAGGTACTGCGTACGCTCGGCCCGCTCCAAAGCCAGTGCGAGCCAGGCCATGTCGTCGTAGTACCGATTGGTCCAGCCGCTCAGGTTGCGCAGCCGGTGGGCGCGCGCGATCTGCATGATGCGCGTGCGACGCTCGGGCGTGGGCGCCCGGTCGGCCGCGTCGACCGCGCAATCCAGCAAGTGCGCCTGCCACCAGTAGTCCCAGCGTCGGAAGGCGCGCTGCCCCGAGGCGGGCGGCCACGCCACCACCGCGAGCCGGGTGCCCGGCAGCCACCAGAGTGTGCGCAGGTGCCGGGTCACAATGGCCTCTTCGGCAGCATCGGCCCGGTCCGCCCAGAGCTGAGACCTGTACTGAGCGCTCATGATGGCCATTTTCCCCATGGTTTGCCAATTCTTTGCACTGGCTGGTCGAGCCCGGCGTGTCGCACGGCTACCAGGATTTGCCCAGATCCGCGTGTCGGCGAATCCAGGCGTGCATCGCAATGCCGGCGGCCACCCCCGCGTTGATGCTGCGAGTCGACCCGAACTGCGCGATGGACACGGTCATCGCGGCCGCGCCTTTGGCCTCGGCGCTGACGCCCGGCCCCTCCTGCCCGAACAGCAGCAGACAGCTGCGCGGCAACTCGGCGGTCTCCAGCGGCACCGAGCCGGGCACGTTGTCCACCGCCACGACGGTCAACCCGTGCTCGCCTGCGTAACCGAGCAATGCGGGCACGTCCGGATGGTGCACGAGGTGCTGATAGCGGTCGGTGACCATGGCGCCGCGCCGATTCCACCTCCGCCGCCCGACGATGTGCACCGCGGCGGCGGCGAAGGCGTTGGCGGTTCGCACCACGGTGCCGATGTTGGCGTCGTTGGCGAAATTCTCGATGGCCACGTGCAGCGGGTGCCGTCGGGAGTCGATGTCGGCGACGATCGCCTCCCGACGCCAGTACCGGTAGGCGTCCACCACATTGCGCCGATCCCCCGCCGCCAACAGCTCCGGATCCAGCCGCGAGTCCTCCGGCGGCGCCGACCCGAACTCCGCCTCCCACGGCCCGACCCCGTTCGGGTTCTCGCCCCACTCCGTCGGCCCCGGCGCCGTCCCGTGTTCAGTCATCCCCCTCACCCTAAGTTCCCCACCTCCAGAACGACCCATGAGTTGCGCCCAACGCAACTCATGGGTCGTTCTGGAGGTGGGGACAGCACTACTGTGGGCACACCTGCCTGCTCCATCGAGTCCGGGGCGGCCGACCACCACGCTGGAGTGCATGATCGAGACAGTGACCACGCACCGACCGACGACCACTCACCTAGCGACACCGCCGCGACCGTGGCGGGCGGCGTTCCATCCGCGGATGTGGAAGGAACTGGCCTTCGTGGCGGCCATGGAGGTAATGGGGATCCTCGGTGCGGCATACCTGTTCGCGGGCGGGCTGGGCGGCGGACTGCTCGCGGTGACGGTGGTGGGCCTGCCCCTGCTGGCGCTGCTGGTGCTGGGCGGACGGCTGTTCGGCGCGGGCGTGCGCCGGTTGTGCGCAAGCCTGCTGGACAGCCCGATCGCGCAACCCCGGCCGACGCGGCGCAGGCCGGGCGCGATCGGGTTCGTGCAGACCGGGCTCACCGACCTGGCGGGCTGGCGGGCGCTGCTGTTCCTGCTGGCCGAGGCGGCCGTCGGCATGGTCGGCGGTTACGTCGTCCTGGTTTTCGCCGTGATGGTGCTGTTCAGCGTGATCTCCCCGCTGCCGTGGTGGCTCGCGCACCCGGAGAACGTCGATGCGGACGGCGTGGCTCACCACTCGCTGGTGCAGTTCGGGGACTACTACTTCGACACGTGGCCGCGCGTGCTGGCGTGGTCCGCCGTCGGACTGCTGGTGATGATGGCGGTGCTGCCGTGGGTGCTGCACGGCGTGTGCCAGGTGCACCTGTGGCTGGCGCGCACACTGCTCGGGCCGAGCGCCCGCGACCAGCGCGAGTCCGAACTGGAGGCAGGCCGCACCGCGGCGGTGGAAGACTCCGCCGCGACGCTGCGGCGCCTGGAGCGCGATCTGCACGACGGCACCCAGGCCCGGCTGGTCACGGTGGCGATGGCGCTCGGCCAAGCCGAGGAACGGCTCGCCCACGGGTCCGACGCCGACGACCTGATCGCGGGCGCCCGCGCCAACACCAAGGAAGCCCTGGTCGAGCTCCGCGAACTGGTGCGCGGCATTCACCCGCCCGCGCTCGACGCGGGCCTCGCGCCCGCCCTGGAAACCCTCGCCTCCCGCAGCCGGGTTCCGGTTCAGCTCGACATCGACCTGTCGGGGCGGCCCGCTCCCGGCGTCGAGACCATCGCATATTTCACCGTCGCCGAGCTGCTGACCAACATCGCCAAGCACGCGGGCCCCACCGAGGCCCGCGTCACGGTTCGCGGTCACCACTCCGAACTGGTCATCACCGTCAGCGACGACGGACGCGGCGGCGCCGACCCGACCGCGGGCTCCGGCCTCGCCGGACTGGCGGCCCGAGTCGGTACCGTCGACGGCACGATGCACATCGACAGCCCGCACGGCGGCCCGACCACAGTCACCGTCACCCTCCCGCAGTCCGGAAGGCGGCCGCTGCGGCCATGACTCGACGGCGAGCAACCGAGGATCCGAGGCTGTGAACGCGGGAACCACCGTGGTGGTCGTGGAGGACAACGCCATCCTGCGCGACGGCCTGGTGGGACTGCTCAGCGAGCGCGGGTTCGCGGTGGCGGCGGCGGTCGGCGAGGCAGGCGGCCTGGAGCAGCTGTGCGAACGGGTGCGCCCGGACGCGGTCGTGCTCGACGTGCGGATGCCGCCGACGTTCACCGACGAAGGGCTGCGCGCCGCATTGGCGCTGCGCAGCCGGTTTCCGCGGCTGGGGGTGCTGGTGTTCTCGCAGTGGGTCGAGACCCGCTACGCCGCCGACCTGCTCGCGAGCGGCGCGGAAGGCGTGGGGTACCTGCTCAAGGACCGCGTCGCGGACGTAGCGGAGTTCTGCGATGCGCTGGCGCGGGTGGCGGCGGGCGGAACCGCGCTCGACCCCGAGGTGGTCCGCCAGCTGATGAGCGGCTCCCGGGCCCGTGCGGGCCTGGACCGGCTCACCCCGCGCGAACGCGAGGTGCTGGAGCTGATGGCGCAGGGCCTGTCCAACAGCGCCATTGCCGCGGCCCTCGTGGTCACCGAACGAGCCGTCGAAAAGCACATCGGCAACATCTTCGCCAAACTCGACCTGCCCCCGTCGGAAGCCCACCACCGCCGCGTACTGGCCGTCCTTCGACTCCGCGGCCAGGACGACCCGTGAAGTGCGTTGGATGCACGTGATGGGTCATTCCGGAGGTTTACCCGAAACGGGTGGCCAGGCGGTAGTGCCCGGAGTCGACGAGGACGGCGCGCGCGGCTCGGCGCGCGGGGCAGTGGCGGGAGCACTCGCGGTGCACCTGAATCAAGCGGTGGGCCTGGTCGAGGCTCATCGGCCAGGGCACCACGTCACACATCGGGAACTCCGCCATCGCACCAACGCTTCCGCTCCACCTGGGCGGGTGCCCAGTCCACCAATATTAGGGGCAGGTGACAGCGGCCACAATTCGCCGGAACTGCAAGGCGAAATCTATTTCAGGCGAGGCCGATGTCGGCGAGACCCAGCAGCGAGCGGTACTCCACGCCGGCGTCCGCAATGACCTTGTCCGCGCCGGTGGCGCGGTCGACCACCGTGGCCACTCCGACCACTGTGGCGCCCGCCGCGCGGACGGCCTCGACCGCGGTCAGCGGCGAGTTGCCGGTCGTGCTGGTGTCCTCGACCACCAGCACCCGCTTCCCGGCGATGTCCGGGCCTTCGATACGCCGTTGCATGCCATGGGCTTTGGCGGCCTTGCGCACCACGAACGCGTCCAGCGGGCGGCCGGGCGCGTGCAGCATCGCCGACGCAACCGGGTCCGCGCCCATCGTGAGGCCGCCGACCGCGTCGAAGTCCCAGTCCGCCACCAGGTCCCGCAGCAGCGCGCCGATCAGCGGCGCGGCCCGGTGGTGCAGCGTCGCCCGGCGCAGGTCCACGTAGTAGTCGGCCTCTTTGCCCGAAGACAGCGTCACCCGGCCGTGCACCACGGCCAAGTCGCGCACCAGTCCGGCCAACTCCTCGCGGTCGGTGGTCATGCTTCGGCGTTCCTTCCGTCGTGCAGTGCAGATGTCATCGCAGTGTGGGTGTCGTGGCGGCGCAGGGGATTGCGGGCGGGTCAGGACCGCGCGCCAGGCCCTTGGTAGGGCCGGAACCCGGGGTGGAACGGGTCGTCGCCCGACTGCTCGGTGTCCGACTGCTCCGCGTCCGACTGCTCGGCGTCCGAACCGGAGTCCGCGCTCCGATGGTCCTCGTCGCGGCGGTCCGCACCGGCGGGGGACTCGCCCCGGGACCGGTAGTCGTCGAGATCCGCCACCGAGTCGCGGTAGTCCCGCTCCTCGGGCTCCCACCGCTCGGGCTCGGGTTCCGGTGCGAGCCGGGCGGATCGGCGCGAGCGCCTGCGGTCGGCGCCCGCGCTGTCGGCTGCCGCGCCGGGCGGCAGCACGTGCAGCAGGCCGGAGAAGCGGATCACGCCGTCGATCGTCAGGTCCCAATCCCGTTGCGAGGCGGACGCGGGCAGCGAGCCGAGGGTCCAGGTGTTCTCGCTCCACAGCACCTGCAGGGTGTCCGGCAGGATCTCCGCCAGCGCCGCCATCCGCTCGTCGCAGACCCGCCGGGCGATATCGACGTCCGACGCGAACACCACCCGCTCCCCCATGCCGCCGAGCAGCTCGAGATCCGGGTCCTTGGGCGGCGGCATGGTTTTCAGCCGCAGGTCGACGTCGACGTCGGAGCCGATGCGCCGCTGTACCGCGACGATGGTCGCACTGTCCTCCAAGTCGAACAGGGTGAACCGGACGCCGCGCCGGGTGCCGGACACGATGTCCACCGCCGACAGATACCCCTGCTTGGCGAGGGTGGCGCGACGCCACTGCTGCGGGAGCGTGGTGTCGAGGGCCTTGTAGCTGTAGCCGTGGTTGCGGGCCCACACCTGCCTGACCCGACCGGAGCGTTGCCGCCGCAGCCGGTCGATGTAAAGCAGCACACCCGCACCCGCGAGGCACGCCGCCGCCAACCCGAACCATAATGCCGTCATCGCCCCCTAGCGTAGACGGACACTGCCGCCCGCGAGCGCCCGGCCGGACGGCGTTTCCTCGCGGAACAAGCGTGCGCGCCCGCGGAGCGGACGCTACTTCCCGATCGAGGTGCTGATGATGAGGGTGGCGGTGATGGATCCGTCCGGAGCCTTGTCGCCCTGCACGATCACCATGTCCCCGACCTTCAAATCCGCCACCGAAGTTCCGGTCATCGACACCACCTGGGTCTGCGCCGTGGTGCGAATCGTGTCCTGCCGTCCGCCGAGCAGCCCTCGGATCGACAGCGTGCTGCCGTCGTTGGCGGTGATCGCGCCCATCGTCGCGCCGATGTCGATTCCGGGGCCGGGCTTGGTCCTGGTGTGCGGCAGCGACGGCACCGCGAGCGGCGGGCTGCTCATTTCGGGCGCGGACGAGGTCGAATCCGCCGCGGCGACATCGTCGTCCCCGCGGTGGCCGAACATGAGGTACCCGGCCGCCGCCACCGCGGCCAGCAACAGCCCGAGCCCGACCGCGATCCCGACGATCATCCCGGTGTTGCGGCGCGGCGGGGGACCGAACCCCGGCGGCGGCGGGAGGACCGCAACGGCGGCCTGCTCGCGCTGCTGTTCCAGCAGGTGCTCGTAGGTCGGGTAGGTCAGCGTCGGGTTGGGTCCGGCGGGCGGGCCGTAGGCCTCGTACGGGTCGGCGGTGTGCGAGCCCGTCGCGGCGGCGTCATAGTTGCGTTGGCCGGGGTGACCTTGGGCTCCGAACTGCTCGGTGGGCTGATCCGCCTGCTGCTGCGGCCGCACAGACCACGGATCGTTCGGGTTGCTCATGCGTCCCAGCGTAGCCGCAGACCCCCACGCGGGCGCAGGTGAAGAACACCCGGGAATCAGGTGACCGCGGCCCACCACGAGCCGGTCAGGGCGTGCGTCTCGAGCAGGACAGCAGCCGCCAGCAATGCCAGGACGCCGGCGGTCGCGGCGATGCGGCCGAGGCGGTGTGCACCGGGGACCGGCGCGTAGAAGTAGGCGAGCACGGCGCCCGCCAGCGCACCGCCCAGGTGCGCCTGCCAGGCGGTCTCGGTCGCCGAGGCCACCAGCCAGATCACGGCGAAGATCGCAACCTGCTTGGCATAGGCCGAATCCAGGCGCATCCGCCTGCTCAACACGAAGAATCCGGCGATCAAGCCGTATACGGCGCCCGAGGCGCCGATGGCGTTCACATGCGGTGCAAGCCAGTAACTGAGCACCGAGCCGCTCAGGGCGGACAGGAAATACAGCGCCAGGTAGCGGCCGCGGCCGAGCCTGCCCTCCAGCCGCGGGCCGAGAATCCACAACCACGACATGTTCAGCAGCAGGTGCAGGATGCCGAGCCCGCCCATGCTGCTCAGGGGCGAATGCAGAAACGTTCCGGTGATCAGCCGGTACCACTGCCCGTGTGCGATGCCGACCAGGTGGTAGCCGCCGTCGGTCTCGAGGTACCCCTCTCCGACTGTGCCGAAGCGGCCCACGATGAGGTTCGGCCGCACCGATTCCACCAGGTAGGCCAGCACGTTCAGGGCGATCAGGACACTGGTCGCCGGAGCGCGGCGCCAGAGATCGCGCAGCGACCGCTGAACCAGGTCCGTGGCGCCGGCAGTCATACGGCAACGGTAACCGAATAATTGCCGCGCGGCCTGACGAGCGTGACTGCGGGCCGCGCGAACTGCGCGGCCCCGGGCCACACCCCGTGAGCAGGTTCCGGAGAATTTCCGATATTCCCTCTGCGGCAAGAGGTTTCGAGGCATCAAAGCGGGGTAATTACGGCCCGGAAGCGAAAGTTCATTGGCTGTCGGGATCCCCGTATACGGGATGCCGACCAAGAGATTAGACTGGTCGTATGTCCAAAACCGCCGTGCGGCTGCACTTCACCCTGGATATGCATAGGTATGGCGCACAGGTGGACCCCACCCGACTGCACGGGCTCCACCCGAACGCCACCCCGGAACGCATTCAGCGCCTGGTGCAGACCTGGCGCCACCCGCAGCCGGTGTGACCCGGCTCCCGGATGACCCATGACGTGCGTTGGGCGCACGTCATGGGTCATTCTGGAAGTTGTGCCGCCTTGGGCTTGGCAGGCTCCGGAGCCACGGTCAGCCTGCCGCCGTCCTCGGTGACGCCGACATAGACGGTGTCGCCGTCGACGATTCGGCCCGCCAGCAGTTCTTTGGCGAGTTGATCGCCGATGGCCTGTTGGATGAGCCGCCGCAGCGGCCGGGCGCCGTATTGCGGATCGTAACCGCGCACAGCGAGCCAGAATCGGGCCGAATCGGACACGTCCAACGTGAGCCTGCGCTGCGACAGCCGCTTGCCGAGCTGCGCCAGCTGAATGTCCACGATGTCCTCCAGCTGCTCCTCCGACAGCGGGTGGAAGACGATGACGTCGTCGAGCCGGTTGATGAACTCCGGCTTGAACACACTGCGCACCGCCGCCATGTAGTCGGGCGGCTCGGCCCCCGGCGCCTGGTAGCCGCCCGCTCCGAGGTTCGAGGTGAGGATCAGGATGGTGTTGCGGAAATCCACCGTGCGCCCTTGGCCGTCGGTGAGCCGTCCGTCGTCGAGTACCTGGAGCAGGATGTCGAAGACGTCCGGGTGCGCCTTCTCCACCTCGTCGAACAACACCACCGTGTAAGGCCGCCTGCGCACCGCCTCGGTCAGCTGCCCGCCCTGGTCGTATCCGACATATCCGGGCGGCGCGCCGACCAGCCGCGCCACGGCGTGCTTTTCGCTGTACTCGCTCATGTCGATGCGGACCATGGCGCGCTCGTCGTCGAACAGGAACTCCGCCAGCGCCTTCGCCAGCTCGGTCTTGCCCACGCCGGTGGGGCCGAGGAACAGGAACGAGCCGGTGGGCCGATTCGGGTCCGCCACGCCCGCGCGGGACCGGCGCACCGCGTCCGAGACCGCCTGCACGGCATCGGTTTGCCCGACGACGCGCCGGTCGAGCTCATCCTCCATCCGCAGCAGCTTGGCGGTCTCGCCCTCCATCATCCGCCCCGCCGGGATGCCGGTCCACGACTCGACGACGTCGGCGATGTCGTCCGGGCCGACCTCCTCCTTGAGCATCACCTCGCCCGCGGAGGACTCGGTGGTCGCGGCGACCTCGCGCTCCGACTCCGCAAGCTCCTTCTCCAGCTGTGGAATTCGGCCGTAGCGCAGCTCTGCGGCCTTGCCGAGGTCGCCGTCGCGCTCGGCGCGCTCGGACTCGCCCTTGAGGCTCTCCAGCTGCTCCTTGATTCCGCGCACCGAGTCGATCGCCTGTTTCTCGTTCTGCCAGCGGGCCATCAGCTGGTTGAGCTTCTCACGGTCGTCGGCCAGTTCCTGGCGCAGCTTGGCCAGCCGCTCCGCCGACGCCGCGTCGGTCTCCTTGGCCAGGGCCATCTCCTCGATCTCCAAACGGCGCACCGCCCGCTCGACCTGGTCGATCTCGGCCGGGCGCGAGTCGATCTCCATCCGCAGCCGCGAGGCCGCCTCGTCGACCAGGTCGATGGCCTTGTCCGGCAGGAAACGCGAGGTGATGTAGCGGTCGCTCAAGGTGGCCGCGGCCACCAGCGCCGAGTCGGTGATGCGCACGCCGTGGTGGACCTCGTAGCGCTCCTTGAGCCCACGCAGGATTCCGACGGTGTCCTCCACCGACGGCTCGCCGACCAGCACCTGCTGAAAGCGCCGCTCCAGCGCGGCGTCCTTCTCGATGTACTTGCGGTACTCGTCCAGCGTGGTCGCGCCGACCAGCCGCAGCTCGCCGCGGGCCAGCATGGGCTTGATCATGTTGCCCGCGTCCATCGCCGACTCGCCCGTGGCGCCCGCGCCGACGATGGTGTGCAGTTCGTCGATGAACGTGACGATCTCGCCCGCGCTGTTCTTGATGTCGTCGAGGACCGCCTTGAGCCTCTCCTCGAATTCGCCGCGGTATTTGGCGCCCGCCACCATCGCGCCCAGGTCGAGTGCGATCAGCTTCTTGCCGCGCAGCGACTCGGGCACGTCGCCCGCGACGATGCGCTGGGCGAGCCCCTCCACCACCGCGGTCTTGCCGACGCCCGGCTCGCCGATGAGCACGGGATTGTTCTTGGTGCGCCTGCTCAGGATCTGGATCACCCGGCGGATCTCCGAGTCCCGGCCGATGATCGGGTCCAGCTTGCCTTCGCGGGCGGCGGCGGTGAGATCGGTCGAGTACTTCTCCAGCGCCTGGTAGGTGCCTTCCGGATCGGCGCTGGTCACTCGGGCGCTGCCGCGCACTGTGGTGAACGCCTCACGCAGCGCCTGCGGAGTGGCGCCGTGGCCGGTGAGCAGTTTGGCCACCTCGGAGTCTCCGGAAGCCAGCCCGAACACCAGGTTCTCGGTGGAGACGTACTCGTCGTTCAGCTCGGTGGCCAGGTTCTGCGCGGTCGTGATGGCCGCCAGGGCCTCCCGCCCGAGCTGGGGCGCGGTGGTGGCGCCGCTGGCCTTGGGCAGCTGGTCGACCATCGCCTGGGCCTCGCGCCGAACCTGCCCCGGATCGACGCCGACCGCCTTGAGCAGCGGTCCGGCGATGCCGTCGGTCTGGTCCAACAACGCGACCAACAGGTGGGCAGGCCGGATCTCCGGATTGCCCGCCGCGGACGCGGTCTGGAGGGCGGCGGTCAGCGCCGCCTGCGTCTTGGTGGTCGGATTGAACGAGTCCACGAGTCACCTTCCGTCACTGCTAGTTCCAGGTGTATGTACCCACCACGTACCGAACTATCAACGTTGCAGAGGTTGAGTCAGTTCCGCTCAAGTTCAAGAAATCTCCTTGTGAAGGGTAACCCCGTCACAGCGAGTCGGCATTCGACGCCGCTGGGCTACTGTGTGGCGCATACTCGACAGCAGGTGGCGCGATCCCGGCAAACCCGGCAGACCGATCGCAACACCGAGCCAAGTCCCCGATCCGAAAGGGAGTTCGCCTTCGTGGATTCGCGTGCAGTTGCGCTGGTCCGCGCCAACTTTCGAGCGGTGGTCGAGTCCCCGACCGGGCCGCAGTGGCTGACCAACCGGTTCTACGGCCACATGTTCGGCGAGGACCCCAACATCCGTCAGCTGTTCCCGGCGACCATGGAAATGCAGCGGGAACGGTTCATGGATGCGATGGCCTACGTCATGGACTGCCTGGACAACCCCGGCCCGGCGGTCAAGTTCCTCGAACAGCTGGGCCGCGACCACCGCAAGTACGGCGTCGAGGCCGGGCACTACCCCGTGGCTGGACGCGCGCTGCTGTCGGCGCTGCGGGCCTACACCGGTCCTGCGTTCTGGACCGACAACATCGACGTGGCGTGGCGGCAAGTGATCGACATGATCACCACGTCCCTGGCGGCGGGTGCGGAGTCCGACGAGTTCCCCGCGCACTGGCCGGCAACGGTGGTCGGGCACCGCCGCGTCCTCGACGACCTGGCCGTGATCCGGCTCCAGTCGGACACCCCGGTGCCGTACGCCGCGGGTCAGTATGTGCCCATAGGGATTCCGCAGCGGCCCAAGATGTGGCGGTATTTGTCGCCCGCGATACCGTCGAATCAGTATGGAGAGATCGAGTTTCACGTTCGCAAGGTGCGCGGCGGCTGGGTCAGCCCGTCCATCGTGAACGAGACGCAGGTGGGCGACCGGTGGATGGTCGGGGCGCCGCTCGGCGGGCTTCGAGTGGACCACGAGAGCGGGCGCGACGTGCTGATGATCTCCGGCGGCACCGGAATCGCCCCGCTGCGGGCCCAATTGATGGAGATGGGGCAGCGCGGCGTCAACCCGCGGGTGCACCTGTTCCTCGCCGGGCATTCTCCCTGCGACCTGTACGACGTGCACAACATGTGGCAGCTGTCGCTGAGCAACCCGTGGCTGACGGTTATCCCGGTGTGCGAGTCGGAGACCGACCCCTGGTGGAATTCCCAGCCCGCGCCCGAACCGCCGCCCGGCATGCACCACCGGCTCATCGGCCCCATCGGCGAGGTCGTCGCGGGTCTCGGCGCGTGGAGCGACCGCCAGGTGCAGATCGCGGGCGCCCCCGCGATGATCAACGCGACCCGCCGCGCCCTCATCGCAGGCGGCACCCCGGCGGACCAAATCCAAACCGACCCGGTCTAATTCACCAACCGTTGTCCGGAATGACCCGTGACGTGCGCTAGGCGCACGTCACGGGTCATTCCGGACGATCTCGGGACTGCCGAGGCGGGCGGCGCGGAGGGTGAGGTAGTGGTGTTCGGGCACGCTGGTGGTGCGGTGGGCGGCGGCGATGTAGTGGGCGACAGCCTGGACCGGGTCGCCTGCCATCTCGTACAGGTGCGCGCGGACCGCGTGGAGGCGGTGGCTGTCCGCGAGCTCGGCGTCGAGGTCGGCCAGGTCGGCCAGGCCTGCCGCGGGGCCGTGCACCATCGCCACGGCGACCGCGCGGTTGAGCGACACGACCGGGTTGGCGGACAGGCTCGCGAGCCGGTCGTACAGTGCGAGAATCCGCGGCCAGTCCGTCGTCTCGGCGCTCGCCGCCTGCGAGTGCAGGACGGCGATGGCGGCCTGGATCTGGTACGGGCCGCGCAGCCCGCCTGCCAGCGTCCGGGTGGTCAGCGTCGTGCCCTCCAGGATGAGATCCCGGTTCCAGGCGGTGCGGTCCTGTTCGGTCATCGGAATCAGCTCGCCGCTGGGCCCGGTGCGGGCGGGCCGGCGGGCGTCGGTGAGCAGCATCAAGGCCAGCAGGCCGGTCACTTCGCTGTCGTCGGGGCGCAGCAGGCGCAAGGTGCGGGCCAGCCGGATCGCCTCGCCCGACAGATCGGTGCGGTGCAGCTCAGAACCCGCGGTGGCGGTGTAGCCCTCGTTGAAGATCAAATACAGCACCCGCAGCACGGAGCCGAGGCGCATGCGCAGCTCGAGGTCGTGCGGCATCGAGATCGGCAGTCCCGCGTTCTTCAGCCGCTGCTTGGCGCGGCTGATCCGCTGGGCCATCGTCGCTTCCGGCACGAGGAACGCGGCCGCGATCGCCTCGGTCGAGAGCCCGCCGACGGCGCGCAGCGTCAAGGCGATCGCGGAGCTGGGCGACAGCACGGGATGGCAGCAGAGAAAGAACATCTGCAGAGTGTCGTCATGGTCGGCCGCCTCGCTGTCCGGCAGATCCTGCTGGAACGCAACGGCTTCCCGGTTGCGCCGGGCCGCCTCGGAGCGCGCCGCGTCGGTCAGCCTGCGCGCGCCGACCCGAATCAACCACGCCCGCGGGTAGTCCGGCAGACCCTCGTCCGGCCACTGCTGGGCCGCCGCGATCAGCGCCTCCTGCACCGCGTCCTCGGCGGCGTCGAAATTCCCGTAACGGCGGGCGAGCACCCCGAGGACCTGCGGCGCCAACTCGCGCAGCAGGTCCTCGACGCCCGCGGGCAGCTTCCCTGTCGCCACGGCGGCCGTCAGTCTGCCGCGGGTGCGCTCATGATCGCGCGGACCTGGATGTACTCGGCGATCGGCACGCCGCCGGGGCCGGGCGAAGCCGAGGCTTTGGCCGCGATCTCCACCGCCCGCTCCGGGCTGTCCACATCGACGATCCAGTACCCGGCGAGGAATTCCTTCGACTCCAGGAACGGCCCGTCGGTGACGACGGGGGCGGAGCGGCCGTCCGACGACACGATCTTCGCCTCGTCCGGCCAGGCCAGCCCCTGGGCGTCGACGAACTCCCCGGTGCGGCGCAGCTCCTCGCCGAGCGCAACCTGGAAATCGATGTGCGCCTTCACCTCTTCCGGCTTCCACTGGGTGAGGTTCGTGTCGCAGTTGGCGGCCGGGCTGTATGTCTTGATCAGCATGTACTTCATCGTCGGCTCCTCGCGTGTCGTAGCGCCCGTGTGACGCTCTCACTCCCAGTCGGAGCCCGCCACCCGTTATCGACGCTTCCCGCCCCTCTCATGGGGTGATCTGAATCACATAGTCGGCCCTTGGGAATGCGACTGGGCGTGTCATTGCTTGTGATTGACGTCAATATTGAGCGTGCATGACTCAAGTCTGACTTGACTCAGGACCGGCTCGGGTGCAGCATTGAGCCGATCACGCTCCATTTCGAGTAGGAGGAACAAACTATGGCTCGTGCGGTCGGGATCGACCTCGGGACCACGAACTCGTGCGTAGCAGTCCTGGAGGGCGGCGAGCCGGTCGTCGTCGCCAACTCCGAGGGATCGCGCACTACGCCGTCCATCGTCGCGTTCGCCAAGAACGGCGAGGTGCTGGTGGGCCAGCCCGCCAAGAACCAGGCGGTGACCAACGTCGACCGCACCATCCGCTCGGTCAAGCGCCACATCGGCACCGACTGGACGGTGGAGATCGACGGCAAGAAATACACCCCGCAAGAAATCAGCGCGCGCACGCTGATGAAGCTCAAGCGCGACGCGGAAGCCTACCTCGGCGAGGAGATCACCGACGCGGTCATCACCGTCCCGGCGTACTTCGAGGACGCCCAGCGGCAGGCCACGAAGGAAGCGGGCCAGATCGCGGGCCTGAACGTGCTGCGCATCGTCAACGAGCCCACCGCGGCCGCGCTGGCCTACGGCCTGGACAAGGGCTCGAAAGAGCAGACCATCCTGGTCTTCGACCTGGGCGGCGGCACCTTCGACGTCTCGCTGCTGGAAATCGGCGACGGCGTCGTCGAGGTCCGCGCGACCTCCGGCGACAACCACCTCGGCGGCGACGACTGGGACCAGCGCATCGTCGACTGGCTGGTCGACAAGTTCAAGAGCAGCTCGGGCATCGACCTGACCAAGGACAAGATGGCGATGCAGCGGCTGCGCGAGGCCGCCGAGAAGGCGAAGATCGAGCTGAGCTCCTCGCAGAGCACTTCCATCAACCTGCCTTACATCACCGTCGACGCGGACAAGAACCCGCTGTTCCTGGACGAGCAGCTGACCCGCGCCGAGTTCCAGAAGATCACCTCGGACCTGCTCGACCGCTGCCGCGCGCCGTTCCAGTCCGTGATCAAGGACGCGAGCATCTCGGTCGCCGACATCGACCACGTCGTGCTCGTCGGCGGTTCGACCCGCATGCCCGCGGTGTCGGAGTTGGTCAAGGAACTGACCGGCGGCAAGGAGCCGAACAAGGGCGTGAACCCGGACGAGGTCGTCGCCGTCGGCGCCGCCCTGCAGGCCGGTGTGCTCAAAGGCGAGGTCAAGGACGTCCTGCTGCTCGACGTCACCCCGCTGTCGCTGGGCATCGAGACCAAGGGCGGCGTGATGACCAGGCTCATCGAGCGCAACACCACCATCCCGACCAAGCGCTCGGAGACCTTCACCACCGCCGACGACAACCAGCCGTCGGTGCAGATCCAGGTGTTCCAGGGTGAGCGCGAGATCGCCTCGCACAACAAGCTGCTCGGCTCGTTCGAACTGACCGGCATCCCGCCCGCCCCGCGCGGCGTGCCGCAGATCGAGGTCACCTTCGACATCGACGCCAACGGCATCGTGCACGTCACGGCCAAGGACAAGGGCACCGGCAAGGAGAACACGATCAAGATCCAGGACGGCTCCGGCCTGTCCAAGGAGGAGATCGACCGGATGGTCAAGGACGCCGAGGCGCACGCGGCCGAAGACAAGTCGCGTCGCGAGGAGGCGGAGACCCGCAACCAGGCCGAGTCGCTGGTGCACCAGACCGAGAAGTTCATCAAGGACAACGAGGACAAGGTGCCCGCGGACGTCAAGGCCAAGGTCGAGGCGGCCATCGCCGAGGCCACCGAGTCGTTGAAGGGCAACGACCTGGGCGCCATCAAGACTGCGGTGGAGAAGCTGGCCACCGAGTCGCAGGCGGTGGGACAGGCGATCTACCAGGCTCAGGCCGATGACGCGGCGGGCGAGGCCAACGGCGCCGCGGGCGCCGCGGGCGGCCCGGCCGAGGACCAGGTCGTGGACGCCGAGGTCGTGGACGAGCCGACGGAGAAGAAGTGAGCGACGGCGCTGAGGGCCTCGGCCCGGACGAAGTGAACTTCGTCGACAAGCGCCGAATCGACCCGCAGACGGGCGAGGTGCGCGAGCCCTCGCCCGTCGACGGGGAGCTCGGCGCTCCCGTCGACGAAATCCAGCTGGACACTGCGGGATTGGCTTCCGACATCGGAAACCAGCTCGCGGAGCGCACCGCCGACCTGCAGCGGCTGACCGCGGAATACGCGAACTACCGCAAGCGGGTGGAACGGGACCGCGTGGTGGTGATCGAGAACGCCAAGGCGTCGGTGGTCACCGAATTGCTCGGCGTGCTCGACGATCTGGACCGCGCCAAGGCCCACGGCGACCTGGCGACCGGCCCGCTGAAGTCGGTCGCGGACAAGTTGGTGTCGGCGCTGACCAAGCAGGGCGTGACCCCGTTCGGCGAGGAAGGCGACCGCTTCGACCCGACGCTGCACGAGGCGGTGCAGCACGAAGGCGAGGGTCACGACCCGGTCATCGGCACGGTCCTGCGCAAGGGCTACCGGCTCGGCGAGCGGGTGCTGCGGCACGCGCTGGTCGCCGTCACCGACGGCGTCGGCCCGGCTCCGCAGCCTGTCGACACCCCGGCCGCGGATGTGGTCGACGTTGACACCGACGTGGAACGATAAGCCGGAAGGAGGAGATGGTCAGTGACGCAACGGGAGTGGCTCGAAAAGGACTTCTACAAGGAGCTGGGTGTCTCCTCCTCCGCGTCGGCCGACGACATCAAGAAGGCCTACCGCAAGCTCGCGCGCGACTTGCACCCGGACAAGAATCCCGGGGACAAGAAGGCCGACGAGCGGTTCAAAGCCGTGAGCGAAGCGCACGCGGTGCTGTCCGACGCCGCCAAGCGCAAGGAGTACGACGAGACCAGGGCGCTGTTCGCGGGCGGCAGCTTCGGCCGCGGCGGCTTCACGCCGGGCGCGGGCAGCGGGTTCAGCGGGGACTTCAACCTCGGTGACATCTTCGGCGGCGGCGCGGCGGCCTCCAACGACAGCGGACTCGGCGACATTCTCGGCGGCTTCTTCGGCGGCCGCGGCGGCAGCGCCACCCGCGCGGCGAGCCGTCCGCGCCGCGGCGCGGACGTGGAGACCGAAACCACGCTGGGCTTCCGCGAGGCGGCTCAGGGGGTGACGGTTCCGCTGCGGATGACCAGCCCCGCACCGTGCACCACATGTCACGGCAGCGGTGCGAAGCCGGGCACCAGCCCGCGAGTCTGCCCGCGCTGCAACGGCGCGGGCGTGGTCAGTCGCAACCAGGGCGCGTTCGGTTTCAGCGAGCCGTGCGACGACTGCCGAGGCAGCGGCTCGATCATCGACAGCCCCTGCGCCGACTGTGCGGGCACCGGCATCCAGAACCGCACCAGGACCATCACGGTCCGGGTGCCGCCGGGGGTCGCGGACGGCCAGCGAATCCGGCTGGCGGGCATGGGTGAAGCGGGCCTGCGCGGGGCGCCCTCGGGCGACCTGTACGTCACCGTGCAGGTCACCAAGGACAAGGTCTTCGGCCGCTCCGGCGACGACCTCACCCTGACATTGCCGGTCAGCTACAGCGAACTGGTGCTCGGGACGACTGTCTCGGTGCCGACCCTGGAAGGCCGGGTCGGGGTGAAAGTGCCGCCGGGCACCGCCGACGGCCGAATCCTGCGAGTGCGCGGGCGCGGGGTGCCCAAACGCGGCGGCGGCGCGGGCGATCTGCTGGTGACCGTGAAGGTGGCGGTGCCGCAGAACCTGGACAAGCAGGTCACCGAGCAGCTTCAGCAGTACGCCGAGGCGGAGCAGGCGGCAGGCTTCGATCCCCGGGCAGGTTGGGCAGGTGCGTGATGAGCGGCAGGAAGAAATCCACCGAAGCGGAGTTCTTCGTGATTTCGGTGGCCGCTGAACTGGCGGGCATGCACGCGCAGACGCTGCGGACCTACGACCGGCTAGGGCTGGTGACTCCGCAGCGCACTCCCGGCGGCGGGCGGCGCTATTCCGCCCACGACGTCGAGCTCCTGCGCGAGGTGCAGCGCCTCTCGCAGGACGACGGGGTGAACCTGGCGGGCATCAAGCGCATCATCGACCTGACCAACCAGGTGGAGGCGCTGCAACACCGCGTCTCCGAGCTGGCAGCCGAACTGGACCGGCTCCGGGCCGCGGCCCAGACCGCGGGCCTGGGCCGCCCAGGCACCGCACTCGTAGTCTGGAAACCCCGCAACCAACGCTGATCCTGCTCCAGAATGACCCGTGACGTGCGGTGTTGAACGGCGCTGCTCGCGAGGCCCTGCGGTGTTACGCAGGCTGCCTCCTCGGGCCGCCGTCTCGCAGCGCAACGCACGTCACGGGTCATTCTGGAGGGTTGCGGTCACACGGGCTCGGGGACCGGAGCCGGGGCCGCCGACGGGATGCGGGCGGATTTGGGGACGGCGAGGAAGCCCAGGCAGACCAGAACCAGCAGGGCCGCGCCGAACCACAGGGTGTAGCCGAAAGTGCGACTGAAGTTCTCGGCGTTGGCGCGGGCTCCCGCGGCGCCGAGGATGTCGGCGACCGGACCGCCCGCGGGAACGCTGCGGCACGACTGCGGCACGGCTGCGGGGTCGATTGCCGCCGAGCGGTCCTGCACACAAGCGCGGAACCCGGCGAGGACGCCGTTCTGCGCTGTCGCCGAGAGCCCGGCATCGGCCAATTGCGTTGACACCACCGGGGACACGGCGTCGACGCCGCGGCCGGAGTCATGGTCGAGCTGCTGGAAGAACAGCACGCCGACCAACGCGATGCCGAGCGCCATGCCGAGCTGCTGTCCGGTGTTGAGCAGGCCGGACGCGGAGCCCGCACCATTCTGGGGCACCTGACTCAGCAACAGGTCGAGCGCGGGCGCGACCACCATGCCGAACCCGACTCCGGAGAGCACCAATGCGATCGCCATGGTCCACGAGCCGAAGTCCGCGCCGTAGTGCCACGCCATCGCCGCGTAGAGCCCGAAGCCCGCCGCGTTGACCAGGCCGCCCGCGACCAGCACCCGGCGGCCGAACCGCGGCACCAGCGCCTCCATCGCCGTGGTCGCGCCGATGCCCGCTCCGACCGCGAACGCCACTGCCGTCAAGCCTGCCCGCATCGCCGACCAGCCCAGGCCCGCCTGCATGAACAGCGTCCACACGAAGAAGAAGCCGCCCAGGGCAATCCAGAACAGCAGCCACACCGACAGACCCACCGCGAACGGGCGGGACCGGAACAGCCCCAGCTCCACCAGCGGCGACCTGCCGCGCGCCGAACGCCTGCGCTCGTAGCCGACGAACACCGCGAATACCGCGGCGGCCGCGGCCATCATGACGTAGGTCCACGCGGGCCACCCCAGCCTGCGGCCCTCGGTCAGCGGGTAGACCAGCAGCAGCACCGCGGAGGTGGCCAGCACCATGCCGACCGGGTCCAGCCTGGGCGGATTCGACGCCCGCGAGTCGCGCACCACGAACACGGCCGCGATCAGGGCGGCGACCCCGACCGGCACGTTCACCAGGAAGATCGGCCGCCATCCGAGCCCGAACAGGTCCCACTGCACCAGGAGCCCGCCCAGCGACAGTCCGATCGCCGAGGCCGAGCCGCCGACGCCGCTGTAGATGGCGATAGCCCGGGAGCGTTCGCCCGCCGGGAAGGTGACCTGGATGATCGCCAGAATCTGCGGCACCATCAGCCCGGCCGCCGCGCCCTGCACGAACCGCCCGGCGATCAGCATCGCCGGGTCGGTGCTCGAGCCGCACAGCGCCGAAGCCACGGTGAAGGCGGTCATGCCGACGAGGAAGACCCGGCGGCGGCCGAAGGCGTCGCCGAGGCGACCGCCGGTGATCAGCGTCGCGGCGAAGGCGAGCACATAGGCCGCCACTATCCATTGAAGCTGGGCGTAGCCGGCGGCGAGATCTTGTTGGATGCTCGGCACCGCCACGTTGACGATCGTGACGTCGAGCAGATCCATGAAGCCCGCGGCGAGAACAACTCCGAACGCCAGCCATCGGCGGGGGTCCAGTGGGGCGTTTCCATCAGGTTTGGCTGTGTCGCTGTGCATGCGGTCAACTATGCACCTAAGGTGATTATCAATCAAGAGTACTATCCGCGTGAGGTATCATTCAGCCGTGGACGACCCGACGCCCAACCCGCTCGCGAAACACCCCGCCTTCCTCACCGTGCAGCTGGGCTGGCACATCACCACGCAGTTCATCGCCGCCTTGGCCCCTCTCGGCATTCATCCCCGGCACATGGGAATGCTGTCGTTCCTGCTCGGGCGGGACGGCGCATCACAGCAACAGCTCTGCGACGCGCTCGGCATCCACCGCAACGTGATGGTCGGAATGGTGGACGAACTCGAGAAAGCCGGCTTCGTGGAACGTCGCAGGCACCCGGCCGACCGCCGCGCACACGCCGTTCACCTGCTCGCCGCCGGCCGCGAGATGCAGCGCAAGGCCGAAGAGACCTTGTCGCGCATGGAGGACGGCATATTCGGCAGCCTCACCGCCGCCGAGCGGGCCGCCTACCTCGCCACCCTGCAACAGCTCGCCGCGGACGCCGGGCTGAGCCCCGGCATCCATCCCGCCCTCCGCGACAGCCTCCCGGGGAGCTAGCCGCAAGCCGCAAACCTCCAGAACGACCCACGACGTGCACTGAACGCAACCCGTGGGTCGTTGCGGAAGCCAGGCGCCGGATCCATCCCTACCGGTACTGAACCGTAAAGGTTACGGTATCAAGCCGGACGGTTTGCCAATGAGTTGCCTGAATTACGTCTGAAACGAATTACATTGTGGTTCTTTTCCGGACGAATACTGAGATCCGGAATTCGGTATTAGACTTTGCAATTGAACCGAGCGAGAACGCAACAATCGTGTTCGCGAGGCGCGGAAGCGGCCGGCGAGCATCGAAACGAGGTTGTCGGCCACCATGGATTCACGGACCACGTCTCTGGTCAGGACAACGTTCAAAGCGGTTGCAGCACAAGAGGGTGGGCCCGAGAAACTCACGTCCTCGTTCTACGCCATCCTGTTCAGCAACCATCCGGCCACGCGGGACTTCTTCCCGGCTGCGATGAACCAGCAGCGCGAGCGGCTGGTCGCCGCGCTGGCGCACGTCGTCGACGGGCTGGAAGATCTGGAATCGCTGCTGCCCTACCTCGAGCAGCTCGGCCGCGACCACCGCAAGTTCGGCGTCGAGCCGCGACACTACGCCGCGGTCGGCGAGTCGCTGCTGACCGCGCTGCGCACCTACACCTCGGGCACCGAGATCTGGACCGACGAGGTGAATCAGGCCTGGACCGACGTGATCGGCCTGATCGCGGGCACGATGATAGACGCGGCGAACTCCGATCGGACGCCGCCGGTCTGGGGCGGCGTCGTGGTTCAGCACCAACAGCCGCTGCGAGATCTGGCGATCGTGCGGCTGCAACTGAGCGAGCCGATGGGCTACTCCGCGGGACAGTATGTGAGCGTGCAGATTCCGGCCCGCCCGCGCATGTGGCGCTATCTGACGCCCGCGGTCCCCGCGAACGAGCACGGCGAGATCGAATTCCACGTGCGTGCGGTGACCGGCGGCTGGGTCAGTCCTTCGATCGTCGGGCACACCAAGATCGGCGACCAGTGGCTGCTCGGCGCCCCCATCGGCGGGCTCGGCCTGCCGGAGGAGAGCGGGCAGGACATGCTGATGATCGGTTGCGGCACCGGAATCACGCCGTTTCGGGCGCAGGTTCTGGCGATGGCGCACCGCCACAGCAATCCGCGAGTACACCTGTACGTCTGCGGCAGGCACCCGTGCGATCTCTACGACCTGGACATGCTGTGGCAGCTGTCGCTGACGAACCCCTGGCTCACCGTCACACCGGTTACCGAAGAAGTCGACAATCCGTGGTGGTTCGACGGCGCGGACATCCCGCCACCCGGCGGCATCCACCGCCGCATTACCGGCCCAATCAGCCGCGTGGTCACCGAATCCGGGGCGTGGACGGACCGTAACGTGCAGATTGCCGGCCCGCCCGGCATGATCCTCACGACGAAATTCCGCCTCATGGCCGCGGGCGTCCCCAAGGAGAACATCCGCCACGACCCCATCTACTGACCCGCGCCGGGTCAGTCGTGCTGGATGGACTCCTTGGGGGTGCCGGTGTCGATGAGGCGGTCGACCGTGCTGCGGACCATGACCGGGGACCCGCACACCAGGATCTGGTGGTTGACGAACGCGCCGTGCGACGACAATACGTCGGCGAGAGTGCCCTGCAGCATCTCCGACTGTGGCAGGCCGATGTCGACGCGGCACTGCTCGTACCATTCGTCCGGCCACGGCGGGTCGGCCAGATGCTCGACGACCGGAATCACGGTGAGGAACGGCAAGTCCTGCGCGAGCAGGAACAGCATGTCCGAGGCATAGAGGTCGCGCGGGCTGCGGCCGCCGACGAACAGGTACACCCGCGGCTGGTCGGGCCGCCGGGCCACGTCCAGTATCAGCGACAGGAACGGCGCCAGCCCGGTGCCGCCCGCGACCATCACCACGTCCCGGCCGGAGTCGTCGACATGCATCTCGCCGACCGGGTCGCTGATCTGCCAGACGTCGCCGGGAGCGGATTCGGAGACGATCGATGAGCTCATCCAGCCGCCCGGCACCATCCGGACGTGGAATTCCAGCTTGCCGTCCAGCGACGGCGGCAGCGCGGGCGAATACCGCCGCAGCACTCCGTCATTCTGCGGCGCCCGCACCAGCACGGACTGCCCCGCCGCAAACGGCACGGCTTCGCCGATCAATCGGACAACTGCCAAATCCTGACGCAGTCGATGGTGCTCGACGACTGTGCTGCTCCACACCGGACGCAGCCTACCGGGCCGTCTCGGCCAGAACGAGGCTTGCATACCTCCTGAACGACACGCGAAGTGCGTTCGGCGCACGTCACGGGTCATTCTGGAGGCGCTCGCGCGGGCCCCGATCGGGAGTCATCGGGAAACGCTGTCGAGTCGGCCTGCGATAGTCGTGCGGGGAACTGTCGCTGTGCGCCGCCGGTGCACAGCGTCAATGGGATCAGGAGAACTCACCATGGCAACAGGGATCGGCGTCGTTGTCGGCTCGCGCAACTCCAGCGCGGCCGTCGCCGACGACGACTGCGCGGCCGACGGATCGGACTGCCCGACGATCCGGCGGCGCAGCATTCTGCACCTGCCGCCGCAGGGTGCGCCCACCCTCGGGGCGACGCCCTCCGAGCGGGCCGACGCCCGCACCCCGCGCGGAGTCGTGCTGGAGGGTTTCGCGGCCCACGTCGGCGATCCCGTCGGCATCCGCGCCGCCGACGGCTCTGCCCACGACGGCGCCGAACTCATGGCGACGGCCATCGGCTGCCTTGTGCGCGAGGTGCGGGGCCGCCGCGTCGCGGGCCGGACCGTGGTCGCGCATCCCACGGCGTGGTCCGACGGCACCGTGGACTCGCTGCGGGAAGCCTTGAGCCACACCGGGTATGTGGAAGCGACACTGGTTTCCGAGGCCGCAGCCGCGATGCACTGGCTGTCCGCCGCTCGCGGTCCGTTGGGACGCAATGCCGTAGTGGTGTACGACCTCGGGGCCGCGTCGCTGGACATCTCGGTGCTCGGCGAGGTCGCGGAACCGCACGGCGCGGGCTTCCCGCTGCTGGGCCCGCCGATCCGCTCCGAGGACATCACCGGAAGCCGGTTCGACCATCTCATTATGAGCTCGGTGCTCGATCAGCTCGGGCTCGACCTCGATCCGTACGCGCCCGAAACCGAGCAGGCGCTGACCGGGCTGCGGGCCCGCTGCGAGCGGGCCAAAGAGGCGTTGTCCGCCGACCTCGACGCCGCCGTCACCGTCGAACTGCCCGGCCTCCGGCGCGACATCCGCCTGGTGCGGGCCGATGTCGAAGACCTGCTCCGCGCGCCGCTGCGCCGGTCCGCCGACTTGATCGCCGAGGCGCTCGACGGGGCCCGGCTCACCCGCGACGACGTGTCCCGAGTGCTGCTGGTGGGCGGCGGTTCGGCGATTCCGCTGGCCACCGAGGTCATTGCGGCCGAGCTCGGACTGCCGGTGGCCGCCGCGGCCCGTCCCGACTCCGCAGTGACGCACGGCGCCGCCCTGCTCGCCCGTGACCTCTCGCAGGACCGCCCCGCCGGCAC
>JABFVX010000411.1 GCA_013362555.1 Mycobacteriaceae bacterium | reverse complement strand
CGGTGCACGCGACCCACCTGACCAAGGGCGACATCGACCTGATGGCCGACACCTACGCCTGTTTCTGCCCGACGACCGAGCGGGACCTCGGCGACGGCATCGGCCCGGCCCGCGCGCTCGCCGACGGCGCGGTACGCCTCACGCTCGGCAGCGATTCGCACGCGGTGATCGACCTCCTGGAAGAGGCGCGCGCGCTCGAACTGCACGAACGCCTCTCCGCCCAGGCGCGTGGCCATTTCAGCCAGGAGGAGCTGCTGACGGCGGCGACTGCGACCGGGCATGCCTCGCTGGGCTGGCCGTCGGCCGGACGGCTGGCCGTCGGGGCGCGGGCGGATCTCGTCACCGTGAGCCTGGGCACTGTGCGTACGGCTGGGATCGATCCGGCCGGTGTGCTCATGGCGGCGGGTGCGGCCGACATCACCCACGTCGTCGTCGACGGCCGGGTGGTCGTCGCCGACGGCCGCCACGTGTCCGTCGACGTGGCCCGGGAACTGCAGGAGGCCGTGTGCGCTCTCTTCTGATCACCAACATCGGCGAGCTGACCACGCACTCCGACTCCGTTTTGACGGACGCGGCGATGATCGTGACCGACCGGGTCGAATGGGTCGGCTCAGCGAGCAGCCCGCACGCCGCCGACGAGGTCTTCGACGCACAGGGCGCGGCAGTGCTGCCCGGCTTCGTGGACAGCCACGCGCACCTGGTCTTCGCCGGGGATCGGGCGGCCGAGTTCGCTGCGCGGATGGCCGGCGAGCCATACACCGGTGGCGGCATCCGCACCACGATGGCGGCCACGCGAACCGCTTCCGACGCCGTCCTTCGGTCTAATGTGGAGCGCCTGGTCGACGAGATGCGGCGGCAGGGCACCACGACGGTCGAGATCAAGAGCGGTTACGGGCTCAGCGTTCTTGACGAATCGCGATCGTTGCGGGTGGCGTCCGAGTTCACCACCGAGACGACCTTCCTGGGCGCGCACGTGGTGCCGCCGGACGTGCCGCGCGACTCCTATGTGGAGCTTGTGGCCGGAGAGATGCTGCGCGCCTGCGCACCCCACGCGAAGTGGGTCGACGTGTTCTGCGAGCGCGGAGCATTCGACGTGGACGAGGCCCGGACGGTGCTCGCCGCCGGGATGGCCGAAGGACTTCTACCTCGCATCCACGCCAACCAGCTCACCGAGGGCGGCGGCGTACGCCTGGCCGTCGAACTGGACGCGGCCAGCGCGGATCATTGCACTCACCTGTCCGACTCCGACGTCGACGCGCTGGCCTCCTCGCAGACGGTCGCGACACTGCTGCCGGGGGCGGAGTTCAGCACGCGCTCGCCCTACCCGGACGCTCGGCGGCTGCTCGACGCCGGGGCCACGGTGTCCCTGGCGACCGACTGCAACCCGGGTTCTTCGTACACCTCGTCCATGCCGTTCTGCATCGCGCTGGCCGTCCGCGACATGCGGATGACGCCCGCCGAGGCGATCTGGGCGGCGACAGCGGGCGGAGCCCGAGCGCTGCGCCGATCGGACGTCGGCCACCTGGGCATCGGTGCGTACGCCGACCTCATGGTGCTCGACGCGCCGAGTTCCGTGCATCTGGCCTACCGGCCGGGTGTCCCCCTTGTAAGGAAAGTACTGCACAAAGGAGTGTGGGTTCGATGATCGTCACTATCGAACCGGACGGCGTCAGCGCCGCCGGCGTCCTGGCCGTCGCCCGGGGCAGCGCCCAGGTCGTGATCAGCCCGGCCGCCGTCGAGGCGATGACGGTCAGCCGGTCCATCGTGGACGGCATCGAACGGGACGGCCGCCCGGTGTACGGAGTCTCGACGGGCTTCGGCGCGCTGGCCAACACCTTCATCGCCCCCGAACGCCGGGCCGAGCTGCAGCATGCGCTCATCCGGTCGCACGCGGCCGGCATCGGCGCGCCCATGCCTCGTGAGGTCGTCCGGGCGATGATGCTGCTCCGCGTGCGGTCGCTCGCGCTCGGGCGGTCGGGCGTACGCCCCCTGGTGGCCGACGCTCTGGTGAACCTGCTCAACCACGACATCACGCCATGGGTGCCCGAGCACGGATCGCTGGGCGCCTCGGGTGACCTCGCCCCGCTGGCGCACTGCGCGTTGGTGCTGCTCGGCGAGGGCTGGGTGCTCGGCAAGGACGGTAC
>JABFVX010000214.1 GCA_013362555.1 Mycobacteriaceae bacterium | reverse complement strand
CCGACGCCGCCGCGGCCTGCGCCGCCGGTGCAGCGATCCTGGCTGCGGGCAGCGCGGCACTGTTCGAGGAGTACCTCACCGGCCCGCTGGTGAGCGTGGAGGTCTTCCGCAAGGCCGGCCGGTCGCTGGTGCTCGGCGTCACCGACCGGGTGCTCAGCGACCCGCCGTACTTCGCCGAACTCAGCTGGACGTTCCCGCTGCACCTGCCCGCCGGCGTGCGCGCCGAGCTGGAGTCCGCGGCCGACGCGGTGCTCACCGCGATCGGGTTCGACGACGGTCCCGCCCACGTCGAATTCGTACTCGGCCCGACAGGTCCGAAAGTCGTCGAGGTGAACCCGCGAATGGCGGGCCGCGGCGTCACCCAGCTGGTCAACGCGCTGTCCGGATACGACGAGTACGAGCTCACCATTCGTGCGGCGCTCGGGCTGGCATTGCCCGAACCGGGTCCGAAACCGCCGGGATTCCTGTCGGAATGGGTCGTCACGGCCCCGGCCGACGCCCCCGTCACCGCCGAAATCGCCGCTGCGGCAACGTCGCTGCCCGGCGTTCTCGGCGCCCGGTTGGCGCTTCACACGCCGCGCACGCACGCCCACGGCGACCGCTATGACGTCGGCGAAGTCCGAGCGTACGGCGTTTCGGCCAACGAGGCCCAGATGTGCGCCCGCGCCGGGGCGCACGCCGTCATGGCCGCCATCGCGGCGGCCGCGCAACCCGAAGGGACACCACAATGAAGATACTGCTGCTGATCGAAGACGCCGCGCGCGCGGACATCAGTCACGCCGTCTACATCACGATGCTGCGCAGGCTCGGCCACGCCGTGCTGGTGGGCGACGTGAACAGCCTCGGCTGGTCGGACCGCGAGCTCACCGTCACCACCGTCGAACCGGCGGCGGACGTGACGCCGTTCGGCCCGGTCACCGGCCCGGTCGTCCGGGACGCTGTCGTCGAGGCCGATCTGGTGTGGGTGCTCAACCAGCCGCACACCCGGCTGCGCACCGATGTCTGGCAGCTGCTCTGGCGGCTGAACCAGCGCGTTCCGTTCGTGAACGACGTCGTCGGGCTGATGATGTTGAACAACAAGAACAATCTGCCGCTGATCGTGCCCGCCGAACACCTGCCACGCTCGCTCGGCAGCGCATCGCACGAGGTGCTGGCCGCACACGTGGAGCGCGGCGAGCGCGACCGGTTCATTCTCAAGCGGCCCAACGGCGGATGCGGCGCGGACGTGTTCGTGCTGTCTCGCGCCGATTCCAACGCGAAGGCGCTCCTGCAGTCCCTGACCGGCAACCAGCACGCCCTCGGCGCGATGACCGGCAGGCAGCTCACCGGGCTGCAGGCGGACATGGCGATCGTCCAGGAGTTCGTGCCGCACCGCACCGAGAAGCGCATCACCGTGTGCGGCGGCCGGGTGGTGGCCTCGAACGAGAAGCGCCTTGCGGCGCACGAGCACCGCGGCAATGTAAGTCAGCAGGCCCGGATGCGCCTGGCCGAGGCGACCTCGGCCGAAGTCGAGCTCGCCGAGACGGTGGCGCGGCGGCTGCTGGACTACGGCATCCGCTTCGCGGGACTGGACGTGTCGTACCCGTATGTGTTCGAGGTGAACCTGGTCAACCCGGGCGGGCTGATCGAGCCGACCCAGCTCGGCGTGCCCGATCCGTACCTGGAGCCCGCGCTGCGCAGGCTGCTGGACAGCTGCGCCGTCGGGCGCGGCGCGGAGGAGGCGTCATGCTCGGTGCGGCGGTAGTCCCGCGGGCGGAAACGCCGCGCACCAAACCGGGTCCGATTCTGGTGTCCACCGCGGTCACGTCGGTTGGTATGGGTGTCTTCGGCGCCACGTCGTTCCTGTACTACACCCGGGTGGTTCGGGTGCCCGCCACGACGATGGGCGCGGTGCTGACGGTCGTCGGTCTGGCCGCCATCGCGGTATCGCTGTGCCTGGGAAGGTATCTCGACGGCAAGGACATGGTGAAGGTGAACGTCGGGCTGCTGGCGGCGCAAGCCGCGGGCGTGCTCGGCGTGGCGGCCGCGGGCTTCGCCGCGCCGCTCGCTGTCGCGGTGGGCGTCGTCACGGTGTTCACCAAGCTGGTGGTGGCCGCGCGCCGGGCGTTGCTCGTGCGGGCGGCGGCAGGCGACGACCGGCGGGTGCTGC
>JABFVX010000141.1 GCA_013362555.1 Mycobacteriaceae bacterium | reverse complement strand
GAACTGTGCGCTCAGCGCCGGATCGGAGCCGAAGGCGTCCTCGAGGCGCTGGCGGGCGGCGTCGGCGTCGCGCCCGCGCACCACGCCGACCAGCCTGCCGTCGGTCTCGGCCAGCTGCCCCAGCCACTCCAGGCACAGATACCGGCCCAGCCATCCGGTTGCGCCGGTCAACACGACAGTCGGCCCCGGTTGCGCGGGCGTGCGTTTCGGCCATGGAAACCGCAACCGCCACTTGCGTTTTCGGGCAGCGGCCGCGGGAGGCGCCGTGGCGTCGTCGATGAACTTCGCCACGGTCAGGTCCGCGGCGCGCAGGACGGTCTGATCCGGGCCGTGGATCGACGCCGGTGTCGCGGCGGCCGTGCCGTCGCGGTGTCGCTCGATATAGGCGCCGACGTCGGCCAGCGTCGCCGACGGGTCGATCACCGCCGCCACCGAGATGTCGAGGCCGTAGACCCCGCCGAGGGTCTCGGTGAACGCGACTGCCGACAGCGAGTCGCCGCCCAGGTCGGTGAACCGCGCGTCGGCTGCCACCTCGTCCGGGTCCACGCCGAGCATCGCCGCGGCCGTCTGCCGCACCGTGTCGGCGACCGGGGCGTCGTGGCGGCGTTCCCGCAGCGCCCGCAGTTGGTCCTGCTGGGCTTGGGCCACCTCCAGGTACAGCTGTGCCAGCCGTTCGCGGTAGTGGGCTTGCACCGCGGGGCGCATCAGTTTGCCGACTGTGGACATCAGGCCGTTGCCGGGGCGGAACGGATCGGACTCGACCAGGATGTCGCGGGGGATCTCGTAGCTGTGGAACCGCTTGTCCTGCGCGATCTGCTGAAGCGAGCGCAGGATGAGGCGCTTGGTCGTGACGGGGTCGTCGGCGTACAGGTCGACCAGGCCGGCGTCGGGCACCACCACGGCCAGCACGTAGGACTGGGTGCTGTCCGCGTCGACGTAGATCTGCCGCACATACGGGCTTGTGCCGTAGGCGGATTCGAGTGCGCCCACGGCGACGAACTCGCCGTGCGACAGTTTCACCACGTTCTTGCGGCGGTCCACGAAGACCAGGTGGTCCGGCGCTGTTTCCGCCATGACGTCGCCGGTTTTGTAGTAGCCGTCTTCGTCCAGCATTTCGGCGGTGAGCTCGGGGCGCTTGTAGTACCCGGGTATGACCGTCATGGATTTGATGCGGAGCTCGCCGCGCGGATGCGGCTTGTCGGTCCCGAAATAGCCGAGCTCCGGCACGTCGACCAGCTTGTAGTCGAGGACCGGCGGGCGGCGGATCTTGCCGTCGGCGAGAATCCCCGCGGCTTCGGTGGCGCCGTAGTCGTTGTGCAGCGGACCGTCCAATACGGCTTCCATGAACGCGTGGATGTCGGGAGCCAGCGGCGCACCGCCGAAGCTCGCGTGGACCAGGCGGCCGCCCAGATGCTTTTCCCGGTATTCCGCGCGCAGTGCGCGGGTCACGTCGGCCGGGTCCTCGCCCGCCGCACAGCGGCGATCGCGTTCTGCGTTGAATCGGCGGTACAGGCTTTCACACAGGCGCGGAACGAACGATATTCCGGTGGGCCGGGCCAACGCGATGTCGTCGTCGAGCGTCGAGAGATCGCTTGCGGCCGCGAAATACGCCGTTCCGCCGCTGACCAGGGTCGAGACCAGCATGCTCCGGCCGAGGCCGTGGCTCATCGGCAAGAAGTTGAGGTGGATTGCGGGATAAGTCTGTTTGAGCGCGATCACTTTCCACAGCCCGGTGACGGCGCTGTGCAGATACATGGCGCCCTTGGGGGTTCCGGTGCTTCCGGAGGTGTAAATCAACAGCGCCAGGGGGTCGTCGGCGGGACGAAATCCGGGCGCCGCGGGAAAGCCCTGCGCCAGCACCTCGGGGAACAGTGCGACCCGAATTTCGCGGCCTGCCGTTTGAATTCGCGCGCGGGCCGCGTCCAGGCGCTCCCGGTGCCCGGCGCGGTCGGGATCGACATCGACGACGAGGATGTGCTCGACGGTCGCCGTGTGCAGCGCGGTGTCCACGGCGGCGTCAAGATATTCGGCGCCGCACACGAAAGCTCGCGCTTCGACTTCGTGCGCAATGGGTTTCAGCAATTCGGAATGCGCTCCGTGCTGCAGCGGAACCGCAACCAAACCGAGATAGGAGCACGCCAGGTCCGCAATGGCGTAGTCGGCGCTGGGAAAGCCGAGGAAACATGTTCGATCTCCGGCCTGCAATCCGATTTCGTGATGCCACAGGCCGGCCAATGCCATTATCCCGAGCCAGGTTTCGCGATAAGTCTGGGTTTCGAATTCCGGCAGCAGGGCCTCGGTCGTGCGGCCGTCGGTCGGATCGGTCCGCGGCTCCCGTCTGCGGCGTGCCAGGGCGGGCCGGTCCGCATATGATTCGAACACGCATTCGATTATCTCGGATGTCGTTGGCAGCGGCATGATCTGGGCGACGACCTCAGGATCGGGCGCGGCCCGTCGAAACTGCTCGTCCGTGGTGCGGAGCGCCTCGATTCGCTCGGAACCATTGTCGCCGCTGCCTGCTTCAACGCTCATGCTCGCCCCTGTGCCCATCTGTGCCGCGAGCCCAAATTACACCCGCAGCATGCCTTTCGGGGGAAGTGTAGATCCGAAGCCGGAGTGTGATCCACTTGACACTCATCTGTTAGATAGGCTAACTTGATCGCGCTGCATCACAACTCATGGAGCGTCATGTAGGGATGGGTGCGTATTGCGCGTTGTTGCTTTTTTGTGATAGGGCTTTCCGTGATAGGGGGCGGCTCATGCAGGCCACCGAGCGGTCGGCGCGGGCAAAGGAAGCCGAGGCGGGCATTCTGTCCCTGATCGAACAGGGGCAATTGGCCACAAGGTTACTCCGCGCCGAGTTCGGCGGGATGCTGCGCACGGATGTCGTGAGCCGGGCCGAGTCCGCGCTGGCCCTTCTGCCGAGCGGGCATGATGTCCGACGCCTCGCCCGAACCGCCTGGGGAAATGTGCGGCGGCTTTCCGGGGACGCGGTGGTGCAAGCCCGCGAATTCGCTATTCACGCCGGTGGGCACCGGGTCATGCGCGCGCGGTCCTGGGTTCTGCTCGACCAGGTGGACCCTGCGGAGCGAATGCAATTGAGGGAGACGAACTCCGCCCTCGGCGAAACGCTGGCGAGCAATGGCATTAGACGAGTTCTGATTTCGAGCGAAACGCCCGGAGAATCGCGCGCCGGTTTCGGGGTGCGGTCCGCTCCGGATGACGCCTTTCTCGTGGTGTCGGTAGCACTGCAACGCGACGACCGGGTGTTGGCCCTGGTCGAGGAGTGTTATCTTTGGCCTCTTCTCGAAGTGGGCCGTCTCGGAGTGAAGGTGTGATCGTGTCGTACGCGGCTCGCTCTCGGCTGCATTGGGCGCGCCCGTATGTGGCTTTGATGAGATTAGACCGTCCGGTCGGGATATGGCTGTATCTGCTGCCCGCGCTCTGGTCGATGTTCATCGTGACGCCGCAGCGCCCGGTGGGGGAGTTGCTGGTCCCGTTCACGCTCAGCGCGGTGCTGATCCGCGGTGCGGGCTGCGCGGCGAATGACCTCGCCGACCGCAAGCTGGACGCCGAGGTCGCGCGGACTCGCCACCGCCCGCTGGCCGCGGGTGACCTGACCGTCCGCGAGGCCATGGTGTTCGGCCTGCTGCAGATGGCCGCCGCCCTGGTGGTGCTGGGTTCGGTCAGTCCGGCCGCCGCGGCGGTGATGTTCGTGTCGGTGCCGCTGATCGTGGCCTATCCGTACATGAAGCGGGTCACCTACTGGCCGCAAGCCTGGCTCGGCATGACCTTCAACACATTCGGGTTGGCGGCGTGCGTCGCCGCGACGGGCCGAGTGACCGTCAGCGCCATGCTGCTGTACGCGGCCGGGCTGCTGTGGACGGTCGGCTACGACACCGTGTACGCCCACCAGGACAAGGTCGACGACGTGGCGGTGGGCATCAAATCCACTGCGCTGCTGCTGCGGGACTACTCCCGCTTCTTCGTCGCTTCCTGCTATACCGGCACGGTGCTGCTGATCCTCGCCGCGGGCCGCGTGGAACGTTTTCCGTGGCCGTTCTGGGTGGCGATGGTCCCCGCGGTCGCTCAACTCGTCTGGCAGCTGGGCAAGTGGAACATGCAGGACCCCGACGACTGCCGCGAAAAGTTCGTCTCCAACCAGATTTTCGGCCTGCTGGTCTTGATCGCGATACTCATCGGCCGCCACATAGCCGTCGCCTAGCGGTTCTCCCGGCCGGGCGGGCGGCCCCGCAAATTGCGTCTTACGCAACGGTAGGCTGTCCCGGGAGGGTGAATCACGAAAAGGTTGACAGTTTATCACGGTACGGTATCGTTCTCTGTCGCAACGAAATTGGTGTCAGCGCTGATCGGGGTAGCTACATGCACGACTGGTGGGACCGCGTGGTGGGGTGGGCGGTGCGGCGGCCGCGGACCGTGGTTGCGGCGGCCGCAGTGTTCCTGCTTGCTTGTGCGCCCCTGGCGGGGCAGCTGAACGACCGGGTGGTGCCGGGCGGGCTGCTCGACCCCAATTCCGGCGCGGTCACGGCGCGCGCGATTCTCGCGGACGATTTCCACGTCACCGGGAACACCATGGTGGCGGTGGTCGAGTCCGACGGGCCGGTCGACGCCGCCGCCGACCGTGCGGCCGCGAACGCCAAAGAGGTGTCCGGGATTTCCGGCGTCACCACCTACCGGAACAATCCGAGGTTGATGTCCGACGACGGGCGACGGGCGCTGCTCGAGATCAACTGCGAAGGCGCGGCCGCGATCTCGACCGTCAAAGACCTGCGCTCGGCGCTGGCCGATGACCTGCCGTCCGGAGCGCGGGTGCGGGTGACCGGGGAAGCCGCGCTCAACAGCGACTACAACGAACAGGCGGCGAAGGACGCGGCCTTCGCCGAGGCCATCGCCATCCCCGTTCTCATCGTCCTGCTGCTGGCCGTGTTCCGGTCCGTGGTCGCCATGCTCATTCCGATCGGCATCGGGGTCGCCACCCTGCTCGCGGCGCAGGCCGTCGGCACCCTGTTGAGCCGGTTCACCGACGTGTCCAACCTTTTCGTCAGCGCCGTGTCCATCATCGGGCTCGCGGTGTCGGTGGACTATTCGCTGTTCATCCTCCGCCGGTACACCCAGGAGCGCGACCGCGGCCGCAGCGCCGAACACGCGCTGGCCACCGCGTGCCGGACCACTGGACGCTCCGTGGCTTTCGGCGGCGTCGTGGTGTTGGTGTCGCTGGCGGCGCTGTTCCTGCCGGGCGTGATGGTGATGGACAGCATCGCCGTCGGCGGCATCTCCGCGACCGTTTTCGCGCTGCTGCAGTCCATGCTGCTGTTGCCTGCGCTGCTGACCTTGTTCGGCGACAAGGTGTACGCGCGCAACCGCTACCTGGCCCGCCTGCCGGGCTTCGCCCCCGGTCGCGGCTCGCGCGGCTGGCGCGAGGGCATGGCCCGCCGGTCGCCGGTCGCCGGCCTGGTCGCGGTCGCGGCGCTGGCGGCACTGGCCGTCCCGATCGTTGCGGCGCGGCTGCAAGTCCCGGTCGCGGGTCCGTCGAGCTTGCCCGCCAATGCCGAATCCCGCGTGGCCGCGGGGCAGTTGGTCGAGTTCGGCTTCCCGGTGGAACAGCCGGTCGAGGTGGTGTTCCGTGCCGACCGGAGCGTGTCCCCGGGCTCGCTCATCGACACCGTCAACCAGGTGCGCGATCGGCTGGCGGGCCGCGACGACGTCGAGTCGGCGGCCCGGGTCGGCGGGCCGGACGGGTCGGCCGCGCCCGCTAGCTCCGCGGCCGTGGACTGGATCCGGGTCGTCCCCAAAGCGGGCTCGTCGGCGAGCGCGCAGCATGAGCTCGTCGCCGACATCAAACGGGAGGGCGAAAGGCTCGCGCCGGGCATCTCGATGTACGCCGCCGGCGTCGCCGTGGACGGCTACGACTTCGACCAGGTGCTCGGCGCCGCGGCGCCGGTTGTCGTCGCGGCGGTGCTGCTGCTGAGCCTGTTGCTGCTGTACTGGGTGTTCCGGTCCTGGCTGATGGCGCTGTGCGCGGTAGTGCTGAACAACGTCGTCATCGGGGCCACGGTCGGCATCGTGATCCTCGTGTACCAGCAAGGGCTGGACAAGCCGGTCAGCACCATGACGCCGGTGCTCATCTTCGCAGTGATGTTCGGCATGAGCATGGATTACATGATTGTGATGGCGACCCGCATGCGCGAGGAGTTCCGCGCCTCCGGCGACCACCTCGACGCGATCACCAAAGGCACTGTCGCCACCACTCCGGTGATCACTGTCGCGGCGGCGGTGATGGCCACTGTCTTCCTCTCGTTCTTGGTCGCGAAGATCGAGATCGTGGGCCAGCTCGGGTTCGGTCTCGCCACCGCTGTGGTGCTGGACGCGGCGGTACTGCGGGTGCTCGTGGTGCCCGCGGTCCTGCGCCTGGCAGGCCCCCGGGTTTGGGGCCTGCCGCGGGCCAGAACGAGCACGCTGCGATGGTCGGTGCCACTGGATATGGCATCAAAAGGGCGATAGCACAGTGGTCCCGATTTTCACCGCCCGCCTATACGGGATGTTTACCGATCCGTTAGGATTTCGGCGTCACTTGCTGGGTCGTCGACGTGCGGCGGCGCCGGGCGAATGGCGAGAGAGTGGAGTGCTATGAGGGACGGACCCAGGTCCGGTGCGAATTGGTGGTCTGTTGGTAACTGGGGTCTGCGCTGGAAGGTGACCGCGCTGGTCGCCTTGCCCTTGACCGCGGCTCTTGCGCTCGGCAGCCTCCGTATCACCAGTGAAACGCACGACGCGCAGACCTACAACAGCTACGCGGAAGACGTCCATGCGCTTCCGCCCGTGCTGCTTATGGCCGATGCTTCGGCCGTCGTCGGCGGCGCGATGGCCCTGGGCGTCCCACCCACCGAACAGGACTTGAAGGCGGCGCGCGACGCGGTCGCGAAGGTCGAGGAGATCGGCGCAGGCGGCAAGCTCAAGCGCGCGGACAACGCGCTGCACCGGCTGCTCGACATCGTGCGCGGCACGGTCAACAGCGCCAACGCGCCGACCATGCCGCCGCCGCAGACCTTCTTCGAAGGCGCCAAGCAGATGACCGACCTCGTGTGGCAGATCGTCAACCTCACGTTGGAGAACTTGCCCGACCGCGACGCCGACGAGCAGGCCGCCATTCTGAGCGACCAGATCCGCGCGAAGTTCTCGCTCACCGAAGAGGTCTTCGCGGCGGGCGCGGTCGCGATGTCCCCCCGAATCTCGACCAGCGAGTACCAGCTCACTGGTGAGCTGAAGAGCGCGGTGGCCACGGCGCAGACCACCCCGCTCCAGATCGCGACCGAGGTCGAGCGCTCGCTGGTGCTGTCGCTGGCGGGCCACCGCACGATCGACCCGGTCAAGATCAAGGCGCTGCTTGACGGCATAAGTCACCGGCAGGCGCTGGCCAAGGAGTTCGGCCCCGGCAAGTCGGCGCCGATGGTCTTCATGAACAACCTGCGCGAGTCGCTGTACCAGAGCGTCGGGTCCTATAACGGGATCGCGGGCGACGCGCAGAAGACCCTCAACATCGCGGTGCAGAATCAGTACAACCGCAACCGCAACGCCGCCCAGCGCGACTCCATCCTGTTGGCGGGCGGCCTGGTGCTCGAGCTGTTGCTGGCCGCATTGGCCGCGCGCTCGCTGCTCGTCCCGCTGCGCAGGCTGCGGAGCTCGGCGTTGAGCCTGGCGGACCGCGACCTGCCCGCCGAGATCGAGCGGATCCGGGAGGGCGCCAACGTCGACGACGTCATGCCCCTGCCGATGCCGGTGCACACCACGGAAGAAGTCGGTCAGCTCGCGCGGGCCATCGACGACGTCCACGAGCAGGCTTTGCGCCTGGCCGGTGAGCAGGCGCAGCTGCGGCGCCAGGTCAGCGACATGTTCGAGACTCTGGCCCGGCGCAGCAAGTCGCTCGTCGACCACCAGCTCGGCGTGATCGAGGCGATGGAATACGAGGAGAAGGACCCCAAGCTCCTCGAGGGCCTGTTCCGGCTCGACCACCTTGCGGCCCGCATGCGCCGCAACAGCGACAACCTGCTGATTCTCGCGGGCACCAAGGCCCGTCGCACCAAGGCCGCGCCGGTCGAGATCGGCGACGTGCTGCGGGCGGCCATTTCCGAGGTGGAGGAGTACCAGCGGGTGAAGCTCGGCGCGACGCCGCGCGGGTCGCTGACCGAGCCCGCCGCTTCGGACATCGCGCACCTGTTCGCCGAGCTGCTCGACAACGCGCTGCGCGCCTCCCCGCCCGAGACCGACGTGAAGTTCACCTTCGCGCAGGCCAATGACCAGGGGCTGCTCATCGAGGTGGCCGACCGCGGCATCGGCATCCCGGCCGCGGACCTGGCCGCGATCAACCGGCGGCTGGAGGCGGGCGCCGAGATCGGCACCGAAACCGCACGGCACATGGGTCTTTTCGTGGTCAGCAGGCTGGCCGAGCGGCACGGGCTCACCGTGCGGATGCGCCCGACCTTCGATATCGCCCGCGATCCCGGCATCACGGTGACCGTGCACGTGCCCCGCAACCTGATTGTGGGCGGCTCGGTGCTAGCCAGCGGAAAGCCGGTGGTTACCAGGCCCTCGGCGCTGGAGACCACCGGATCCGGTCAGATCAAGGCGATCACCCGCACGCCTGGGGGGAACATGATGCTGACGGTGGACGACGGGGCCGAGCGCCCGGACCTGCCGCAGCGCAGGCCCGGTGGCTCGATCTTGGGCGACCCGCCGCAACGCCCCGAGCGTCCGGTGCTTCCGCAGCGGGGCGAGTTGCCGCAGCGGAGTGAGTTG
>JABFVX010000060.1 GCA_013362555.1 Mycobacteriaceae bacterium | reverse complement strand
ATACCGATCGGTTATCGCCCGTCAGCTGGTCAGCTTGCACTGACAGCTGAGGGGACTAGACTGTGATCGCGTCAAAACGCCTGACGCGACAGCGGCGCGGTTCGCCGGGGCGCTGTGCGGCACTCAAGCAGTCGGGTGCCACCGTTTCTGGACACCGAAGGTTCCAGCGAGAGGCCAAGGGCTGATCGTGTGGGGCCGGCGCAGGTGACAGCAGTCATGTCCATGACCCAGGAAAAGGTCAGGTTCCAGTCCGGCACGCAAACCTCCGAGCACACCACGGTGGCATCAGGCGACTTCGAGGAGATGACCTCGGAGACGCTGGCTCGGATGCAGAAACTCGATGCTGACGACCCCGAGCGGGCGCGACTTCGCGAGTCGGTCATCGAGGCGTGCGTACCCCTCGCGCGGCGCATCGCGCTGCGTTTCGGCAACCGCGGTGAAGAGATGGACGACCTGACACAGGTCGCCCTGGTCGCCGCGATCAAGGCCGTCGACCGGTATGACACCGATCGCGGCGAGTCGTTCCTGCACTACGTGGTCCCCACCATGGTGGGCGAGCTCAAGCGGCACTTCCGTGACCGTGGATGGATGATCCGCGTGCGCCGCCAGCTTCAGGAACTGCACATGGAGATCAGCCGCACGATTCCGACGCTGAGCCAGTCTCTGCGCCGGGTGCCGACCGTGGCCGATCTCGCCGAACACCTGAAACTGAGCACCGATCAGGTGAGCGCCGGCCTCGAGTGCGCGCGGGCCTACCGCGCCTACTCGCTCAACGCGCCGGTGCGGGGTGCGGACGTCGACGTCGAACTCGGCGACCTCGTCGGGGGAGTCGACAACGAACTGGAACTCGTACCGGAGCGGCAGGCTCTCTGGCAGGCGGTCTCCGCACTGCCGGCCCGGGAGCAGAAGATCCTGGTGCTGCGGTACTTCGGAAACATGACCCAGGCGGAGATCGCCAAGATCGTCGGCGTCTCCCAGATGCACGTCTCCCGCCTCCTGACGCAGTCGCTCAACCGGCTGCGCCTGGTCCTGCTCGAAGACGCCTGATCCGTCAGTCGTCCGAATAGGACAGTGCGACGAGACATGCCTCGTCGGTGCGAGCCGGGGTCGGCACCGTCAACGCCGACTCCGGCTCGCCCACGCGTACGCCCCGGCCGAGCTTGTTGCTCAGGTTCTTCAGCGGATCCCGGGCCCGCCGGTCGAGGACGCCGTCGGTGTAGAAGACCAGGGTGTCGCCCGGCTCCAGCTGGGCCGAGCGGCTGCTGAACACCGCGTCCGGGAGCAGGCCCAACGCCGGACCCTCGGGCGGCTTCAGCGCGGTTGCGGTGGCGGTCCGCCCGCGTACCAGGATGGGCGGCAGGTGACCGGCCTGCGCCCAGGTCGCGACCTTCGTCTCGTGGTCGACCCGGGCCAGCGCCATGCTGGCCAGCGGCGGGTCCGGCAGCCGATGCAGCTCGGTGTTCAGGACGGACAGGATCGCCTCCGGCGCCAGCCCGGCGATGCCGAGCGCGACGACCGGCGGCATCAACCGGGCGACCGCTGAGGCGGCGGTCAGGCCCGAGCCGAACATGTCGCCGACCACCAGCATCAGGTCGCCGTTCGGCAGCAGCTGGGCGTCGCAGAAGTCCCCGCGCAGGGGAGCCGTGCGATCGGTGGCGAAGTGCTGCCCCACGACCCGCAGCGGGCCGCTGCTGTGGTCGAAGGATCGGGCCGGATACACCAGGTCCATCAGGGCTCTGGTGAGTTCGTGCTCGGCCGCGAGGCGTACCCGTTGGGCCGAAGCCTGAGCCTGCGTGCGCCGCAACTGGACGTCGAGCTGGAGCTGCTCCGAGATGTCCTGGACCAGGAGCCGCACCGTGCCGCGCGGATCGGTGTCCTCGGGCCGGGGGCCGTCGCCCGCCGCGAAGGCGCGCAGCCGGATCAGCTCCTCGCCACCGCGGCGCAGGTTGATGTCCACTGTGGCCTGACCGCCGTGCGCCGCGCGCCGCAACGCCTCGGTGAGCAGCGGCCGAGACTCGGGCTCGGCCAGCTCGACCAGGGCGGTACGCGACAGCGGACCCTTGCGGGCGGGGACGCCGAGAAGCTCGTACATGCCCGGGGACCACCACATGCGCCGGCCGATCGGATCCCACTCGCACCAGCCGAACCGGCCGAGCT
>JABFVX010000478.1 GCA_013362555.1 Mycobacteriaceae bacterium | reverse complement strand
TGCCCGGCGCAGGGTTCAGTCGGTAGCGTCGCTGCGCTTTGTACCAACGACTACAGGAGGGCCGATCCGCCATGGACCCGGTCACCGAGAACGACATCCGATCCTCGTTCGTCAACTGCTCGAAGGGCGACGCCAAGCGGCTCGGCATACCCAAGGACCTCGCCACCCGGCCCTGGGACCAGCTGGACTTCCTGGGGTGGCACGACCCGTCCGGCAACGGACGCGGCTACCTCGTCGCGCCGGGTCCGGATGCGCTGGTCGGAGTGGCGCTGCGGTATGAGACGACGGGCTCCGGACGCACCCAGATGTGCACGATCTGCCTCACGACCCACACCGCAGGCGGCGTGTCTCTGATGACCGCCAACAAGGCGGGCGATGCGGGCCGAAAGGGCAATTCGGTCGGTACCTACATGTGCACCGACCTGGCCTGTTCGCTGTACGCCCGCGGCAAGAAGGCGCCCGCGCTCGGCAGGCGCTACCGCGAGGACCTGAGTGTCGAGCAGAAAGCCGCGCGTGTCCGCGACAACCTCGCCGCCTTCATCGCCCGCCTCTTCGCCTGACCGAACACACGCCTGCTGGGGTGGTGGTCGGCAGATCGCACACTATGCGGGGAAAACCGGCGCAAACCCGCAATGTTGGAGCAAAGTGTGCGATCTCCCGACTCAGCGATCCCAGCGATCCGCGGCTACGGCAACGTCCACGGCGGATACGGGCCATAGGGCCCATACGGGCCGTAGCCATACGGGTTGGGGTTGGAGTCGTCCTGGTGCTGCTTCTGGTATTGGGTTTCGCCCCAGGCATTTTGGTTGATCGGTCCGTCGGAGGACGAGAACCCGCGGCCGCAGTCCTCTGTCAGCCGAATGGGCGAGTTCGGCGCGATCGGCACATTGGCCTGGCGGAACACCCGGAGGTTGCCGCACAAGCCCGTGAGTGTGACGGTGCCGGGATGATCGTCGGAGTTGACGCAGTCCGCGACCGCCCTGGCGCCGACGGCGTAGGCCCGACAGGTGATTGCCCCACCGGGTTTCGCTTGGGCGAAGCCGGCATTCAGCACGGCCCCCGTGGTCATGGCGACCGCAATCATGCCTGCGACCGTCGTTCGATTCATACGCCGACCATACCTGCGCACGGGAAACGCCCGCCACGGTGGTCGACGCCGACTGCGGTCAGTAGATCTGGGTGATGACAATGGGATGGTCGGTGCGGTGGGGCATGTCGGTGGACACGTCGAGCCGGATTACGCCGCGACCGGTGTTGTCGATTCGAATCTGCGGGTTCAGCGAGTAGTTCCGTCCGACGAACGGTCCCGACGTCAACAACCCGGTTTCCAGCCGCACCGCTCTGGTCACCGCACCGGACGCGCCGGAGGTGAGATTGCGCCAGGAGACAGTGGCGTTGACGGTGCAGGTCGAGTCTCCGGACGGGCTCACGACGCTGACCGGCCCCAGGAAGCGGGTCTGGAAATGGACTTTGACGCTCGGCGGGCGGGTGACAGTCGCGCTCTCCCGCGAGGCGGCGTCCGCGATCGCCTGAGTGTTGATGGTGCCGTTGCCGCACCGGGCGGGATCGTGCGCGTCGGTCTGTGTCGTCGTCTCCGCCTGGGTCAGCGGAGCGCCCGAGGCTGTCAGGCCGCCGACGGCCAGTGCCAGTGCCACCGCACCGACGGTCACCGCGGTGTGGATGCCGAGGGAATGCCGCATAGCCGGTCTCCTTCATCGTCGGTCGACTCCGCAGAGTCCGTATAGTAGTGCGCCACAGCAGTTCGTGACGACCGCAGGCTCGGTCGCCGCCAACCCGACAGGCGACCGAACCGGCAACGACGCGATCAGCGACCGGTGGCTTGTGCCACCGATCGCCGGCCGTGCTCAGGGAGTGTCACCGCGAGAACGCCGCGCGCAGCTGGGCGACGCTACCGCGACGCTCGTACGCGATCCACGCGAAGATCGCCGCCAACACCAGCGGGAACACCGCCATCGCGGGCTTGTCGGCAATGAATGCCTGCGTCCCGGCCGCCAACACTGTGAGCACGCTCAAACCCCCGGCGGCCAAAGCACTGAGGCTGGGAACCATCAGGCCGATCCCGCCCGCGACCTCCATCACGCCGATAAAGATGAGCAGCCCGAACGAGATCGTCAGATTCTCCGGGGCATTGTCCATCAA
>JABFVX010000029.1 GCA_013362555.1 Mycobacteriaceae bacterium | reverse complement strand
GCTGCGGGTGTCCATGCGCGCTTCGGGTGTAGCCGGCTACGTTAACGGCGTTAGTCTCGCTGTGTCGCACAGGATTTGCGACGAACTGTCGTCCCGTGCGGCTGGGTCTGTTAGTGTCACCGCCAAACGCGAGCGATGAGAAAGCCGATAGGTCACGTGTTCTCGACGGCACCGTTCTGGATCCTTTGTCTTGCCTTGGCGATTGCCACCGGACTGGCGTGTTACGCCGGGTGGCACGCACGGCAGCTACAAGTGCGCGCTGAAGCGCTGGAGCGCGAATGTCACGCGCGGGAAGAGGCCCTCGCGCATATTGTGGCGCGCACCCTGCCTGCGCTGGCCGAGGGCCTGCGCACCGCGGACGCGCCCACTCAGGCCGACATGCCAACCAATATCTCCAATTCCCGGTTCGCGCACCTGCTGTGGCAAATTCCGGAGCGATACGCGGGCGACCTCAGCCAGGTCCGCACCGACACCGCCGCCCGGGTGCGCACCGAGACGGCCCGGCAGACCCAGGCCGCCGTGGACGAAGCCGAGCGGAAGGCGCGCGGGCAGGTCGAGGATGCGGCCCGGCAGGCCACGAGCGCCGCGGTGCGCGCGTTCGGCACCACCGTGGTGAGTCTCGGTGCGGACGTCAGCCAGGTGCTCAGCACCGCGCTGCGCACCCACCGCGGCGACGAGGTGTACGAAACCCTCACCCGGATCGACCATTCCGTGCAGCAGATGATCCGGCAGGCGCAGGCCTACGTGATCGTCTGCGGCGGCCTTCCCGGCAGGCGCTGGCCGCGGCAGCGGGTCACCGACGTGGTCGGCGGCGCCGTGGGCCGGGTCCGGGACTACACCCGGGTCCGCACCCTCGAGCTGGACCGGCTGGTCATCAGCCGCGCCGTCGAGCCGCTGGTGCACACGCTGGCGACGCTGCTGGACAACGCACTTCGCTACTCGCCCCCGTCGTCGTACGTGGACGTCGGCTTCCAGGAAGGCCATCACGGCGTCACGGTGATCATCGACGACGCGGGCGTGCGGATGAACACCGAGCAGATGGAACAGGCCCGGCTGGTGCTGTCGGGCGAACGCACGGTCGACGTCCACGAGCTGGGGCCCTCGCCGCGAGTGGGCCTGCCCGGCGTCGCCGCGCTCGCCCGCCGCTACGGCTTCGCGGTATACATCGACGGACCGAACGCGTACGGAGGCATGCGGGCCATGGTTTTCATTCCCGACAGCCTGCTCGTGCCCCGGCCCGACGACGCCGACGCGAACAGCGCGCAGGACAGCCTCACCGCGGTGGAAACCGTCCTCGACTCCGGCGCCGCCAAGAACGACGAATCGCCGTCGGAGCTAGACGAATTCGCCGAACTCGACGAGCTGGCGCCCGCAGGCGCCGACACCACCTCGGGCGGCCTACCGAAGCGCCGGAGGCGCGACGCGCTGGCCACCGTCGAGCACAACGAAGAGCAGGATTCAGTACCCGCGCGTCCAGAAGTGGCGGCCGCGTGGCACAACGGTTCGCGCAGCGGCCGCACGGCCGTAGAGCCCGAGAGCGAAGGGATGACGTCCTGATGGGTATCCCCGGATCGGCCGTCACCGACAGCGCCAACAGACTCGCGTGGCTGCTCGAAGGACTAGAGGCGCCTGGGGTCCGGTTCGCTGTGCTGCTATCCGAGGACGGCCTGCGCATCGCCCACATCGGCGACATCAGCACGGACAACGCCGAGCGGTTCGCCGCCGCGGCGTCCGGAATGCGCTCGCTCGGAAAGGCGCTCGGCGAATTCTGCGGTGGGAAAGCGGGCCGGGTGCGGCAGAACATGACCGAGTACGACGGCGGCATGGTCTTCATCACCGCCGCGGGTGAGGGCGCACTGCTCGGCGTCTCCGCCACCAGCGACGTCGACGTCGGCTTGGTTGCGCACCGGATGAACGAACTGGCCGCGAGGGTCGGGCACGAGCTAGGCAGCCAGTCACGACAGCGAGCGGACAGCGGTCGACCATGACCGCCCGTGGGCGCGATCCCGACCTGGTCAGGGCATATGTCCGGACCGGCGGACGGACCCGTCCGAATCGCGCGCTGGATCTCGTCACGTTGGTGCACGCGACGCAGGCGGCCGTCGAATCCGCGACGGCCGCGCAGGTCGCGGCGCCTGACGCGAAGCGGGTCCTCGAGATGTGCCGGGGCGGCGCCCTTTCGCTCGCCGAGATCTCGGCCCACCTCGACCTCCCCACCTCCGTGGTGAAGATTCTCGCCTCCGATCTCCTGGACGACGGCCTGCTGAAGATCCCGGCCGCCAAGGCGGCAGCGGACACCGCCCTGCTCGAGGAGGTACTCAATGGGCTCCGCGCCCTCACGGCCTGACCGCACGGCGGAGCACGTCATGGGCAGCGCCGCCGTCGACCACCCCGTGTCGGGGGTCGGGGATGCGCCGCGCACGATTCAATACGTGCCCGACACGGTGACGCGGGCAGTGAAGCTGCTGGTGTCGGGGAGTTTCGGAGTCGGCAAGACCACCTTCGTCGGGAGCGTGTCGGAGATTCGGCCGCTGCGCACCGAGGAGACGATCACCGAGGCCAGCGTCGGCATCGACGACATGGCCGGGCTGCCGCACAAAGCGACCACCACCGTGGCAATGGACTTCGGCCGCATCACGCTCAATCCCCGGCTGGCGCTGTATCTGTTCGGCACGCCCGGCCAGCAGCGCTTCCTGCCGCTGTGGGAAGAACTGGCGCGCGGCGCACTGGGGGCGCTCGTGCTGGTCGACACCCGCCGCCTGGAGCGCGCCGACGACACGCTCGCCATGCTGGAACAGCACGGCGTGCCCTATTCGGTGGCAGTCAACCAATTCGACGGCAGTCCGCGCTTTCCGCTCGGCGAAGTGCGCGAGGCCCTGGATCTCGCCGCGCACACTCCGCTCACCGCGATCGACGCCCGCGATCGCACCAGTTGCCTGAACGCGCTCATCACCCTCGTCGAATCCGGAGTCCTGCGTGGGAAATCCACCGCCCGCGCACCTGAAAGTTCGTCGCACCCTATGGAGTTCCACCCGTGATACATCCCGAACCGCAGCCCCAGCCCGGCGTGTGCCCCGTCATGCACGGATCCCCGATCGACACCGAGGGCCCGCGCGTTCCGATGTATACCCCGGAGTTCGCGGCCGATCCGCACCGCGTCTACCGCGAGATGCGGGAGCGCTTCGGCACGCTGGCGCCGGTGGAGCTCGCACCGGGCGTGCCCGCGACCCTGGTGGTCGGATACCGCGCGGCGCTGCGAATCCTCAACGACCCGGAGCACTTTCCCGCCGACCCGCGGGTCTGGCAGCAGACCGCGCCCGCCGACAGTCCCGTGATGCCGATGTTGGAGTGGCGGCCGAACGCGCTGCGCAGCGCGGGCGCCGACCACGTCCGGTACCGGCAGGCGAATGCCGCAGCGCTCGACGCGGTCGACTTGCACGCCCTGCACTCCACCGTCGAGCGCATTGCCGTCCCGCTGATCAACAACTTCTGTGAATCCGGATATGCGGAGCTGGTGAGCCAGTATGCGTTTCCGCTGGCGTTCGAGATGGTCAACGCGCTCATGGGCTGCCCGCCGGAGATCGGCCAGAAGATCGCGGCCGGGCAGGCGGCGATCTGGGACGGCATCAACGCCGACAAGGGCAACATCATGATCACCGAGGCGGTCACGGAGCTGGCGCTGAGCAAGCGCACCGAGCCCAGCGACGACTTGACCTCGCGACTCGCCGCCGAATCCGCCGGACTCAGCGACGAAGAGCTCGTGCACCAGGTGATCTGCATGTACGGCGCGGGCATCGAACCCGAGCAGTGCCTGATCTCCGGCACCCTGCGGCTGATGCTGACCGACGACCGGTTCGCGGGCAACCTTATCGGCGGCAGCCTCTCCACTCGAGACGCGCTCGACGAGGTGCTGTTCACGGACCCGCCCGGAGCGAACTACTGCGTGAGCTACCCGCGCCAGCCGATCCTCATCGACGACGTGTGGCTACCCGCGCACCAGCCGGTGCTCATCAGCATGGCGGCCTGCAACAACGACCCCGCCGTAGGGGCCCGCGAATTCACCGACAATCGCGCGCATTTGGCGTGGAGCGCCGGGCCGCACTCCTGCCCCGCCAAATCCGTCGCCTACCTGATCGCCCAGGACGCCATCGACCAATTGCTCGATGCGCTGCCGGAATTGGCGCTGGCTGTGCCTGCCGAGGAACTGACGTGGCGGCCCGGCCCGTTCAACCGGGCGTTGGCCGCACTGCCGGTGCGATTCCCGCCGACGCCCGCGTTGCACCTGTAGCGACGGCGTCACAGCGCGTTCTCGACCGCACGGTGCGGTGGCCGGCGCGGCGCAGCGTCACGAAATGAGGAGGGACCTATGCCCGACAACCCCATCGTCCTGGACGTCACCGGAGCCGACATCCACGGCGAGATCGCCCGACTCCGCGAGCGCGGACCTGCCACGCTGGTGGAGCTGCCCGGCGGCGTGCGGGCCTGGTCCGTCACCGACACCGCGCTGCTGGAGCGCCTGCTCACCGACGCGCGCGTCTCCAAGGACCCCCGCCAACACTGGCCCGCGTTCATCAACGGGGAAGTGCCGCCGGACTGGCCGCTGTTCTTGTGGGTCGCGGTCAACAACATGTTCACCGCGTACGGAAGCGACCACCGCAGGCTGCGTCGCCTCGTCTCGCCCGCTTTCACCGCCCGGCGCACCGCGGCGATGCAGCCGTCGATCGAGGCCATCACCGCCGAGCTTCTCGACGGGCTCGCCGCCGCGCCCGCGGGCGAGGCGGTCAACCTGCGCGAAGCGTTCTGCTATCAGCTGCCCATGCGCGTCATCGCCGACCTGATGGGCGTGCCGGAGCACCTGATGCCCAGCCTGCGCACCCACATGGACGCGGTGTTCGACACCACCCTCGGGCCCGAGGAGTCGATGGCGAATTACCTGCAGCTGTACCAGCTTCTGGGCGAACTCGTCGCGTACAAGCGCGAGAACCCCGGCGAGGACATGACGAGCCTGCTGATCGCGACCCGCGACGACGAGGACGGCTCCGGCCTGGGCGAGCAGGAGCTCGTCGACACGCTGCTGCTGGTCATCAGTGCGGGCCACGAGACCACCATCAATCTGCTGGATCAGGCCATCTTCGCCGCGCTCACGCACCCCGAGGCGCTCGCCGACCTGCAAGCGGGCCGGGCCGAGTGGTCGCACCTGGTGGAAGAGTCGCTGCGGCACGAAACCGCGGTGGTGCACTCGCCCCTGCGCTACGCCGTGGACGACATCGAGATCGGGGAGATCCACATAGCCAAGGGCGACCCGATCCTGGTGTGCTACGCCGCCGTCGGACGCGATCCGAAGGTGCACGGCGACACCGCGGACGACTTCGACCTGGACCGGGCGGACAAGCGCCACATGGCCTTCGGTCACGGCGCCCACCACTGCCTCGGCGCTCCCCTGGCCCGCTTGGAGGCGAGCGTCGCCCTCCCCGCCCTGTTCGCCCGCTTCCCCGACCTGCGGCTCGCCGCGGCCCCCGACTCCCTCGCCATGCTCCCCAGCTTCATCTCCCACGGCCACGCCGCCCTGCCGGTGTACCTCACCGCCACAGCCACGGAAACTCCAACAGCCACGGAAACCTCAGCAGCGCCGGAGAAGCCCGCCCCCACGGAAACGCCCGCCCCCACGGTCTCGACGACGAGCGGTGGTCCGCTGGCACGGCTCAAGGCCGTCCTGCTCCGGCTCCGGCGTTAACCCCTTGTCCAGAACGACCCACGAGTTGCGTTGGACGCAACTCGTGGGTCGTTCTGGACAAGGGGGTTCGCCTGGAGGACGGCGTCAGCGGAGTGTGCCCGCGTTGTGGTCGGCGATGAGCGTGTGGACTGTCTCCTGGGCGCAGGACTTGTTGGTGCCGATGAAGCCGGTCGGGCCGCGCTTGATCCAGCCCGTGACGTAGACGCCGGGGCGGACCCGCCCCGCATCGTGGGGAATTCGGCCCGAATCGAACGGCAAGCCGGGAATCGGGACCCCGTGATAGCCGATCGACGTGAGGACCAGGCCCGCGTCGACGAGTTCCCGTTCGTCCGCGGGAGCGGCCGCAACCGAGCCGTCGTCGCCCAGTGTCAGGGCGGTGTGTGCGAACTCGACCTGCTCGGCGCGCTCCGCGCCCAGGATGCGGGTGGGGCTGAGCTGGTAGCGGAACACGATGCGCTTGCGGTCGCCCACCGACCGGCCTGCCGCCGCACGCAGCATCCGCAACTTCTGCGTCGCGGCGAAATCGGCGGCGCCCACCGGGTCCGACAGATCGGCCTCGATCACCACATCCAGATCCGGCGATGCCAGCAGCCCGGAGAGTTCACCCGTGGTGAACGCGGACTGAAGCGGGCCGCGCCGTCCTGCCACGACTACCTCCTCGATCTTGCTGTGCCGCAGCGCCGCCAGCGCCCGCGGCGCAATGGTGGTGTCGGCCAGCCGATTCGGATCGGTCAGGAGGATGCGGGCGACATCGAGGGCGACGTTGCCATTGCCGATGACGACGGCCCGCCGGGCCGACAGGTCGTAATCCCGGTCGGCGTGGTCCGGGTGGCCGTTGTACCACGCGACGAAATCCGTGGCCGACGCGACGCCGGGCAGATCGACCCCGGGAACGTCCAGCTTCCGGTCGGTGGCCGCGCCGACCGCGTATATCACCGCGTCATAGCGCCTGCGCAGGTCGTCGTGCGGAATGTCCTTGCCCACCTCGACATTGGTGCGCAGGGTGAACCCTTCTTCGCGACGGATGCGGTCGAAGACGCGACCCACCCGCTTGGTGTCGGCGTGGTCCGGTGCGACACCGTGGCGCACCAGCCCGTACGGCTGCGACAGCCGTTCGTACATGTCCACCTGCACCCGCAGCGGCTCGCCGGTGGGCCTGGCCAGCAGCTCGTCGGCCGCGTACATCGCCGCCGGGCCGGATCCGACTATGGCCACCCGCAGCGTGCCGCGGGAGGGCTCCAGCCGCGCCATCGGCACCGGCCGCGCCATCAAGTTGTATTCTCGCGCGCTGGAGTAGAACTCGGCGTTGATATCCAGGAAAACCCGCTGATCCGCCGTCAGCTTGGTGTCGCGGGAGATAGCCCCGGTGGGGCACGCGCTCACGCATGCACCACAGTCCACGCAGGACACCGGGTCGATATAGAGCATCTCCGCCGTGCCGAAATCGGGCTCATCCGGGGTGGGGTGGATGCAGTTGACCGGGCAGGCGTAGACGCACGAAGCGTCGTTGCAGCAGGACTGCGTGACGACGTGCGGCATCAGGCCGCCACCCGCGAGCGCACCGGCTCGCCCCGGAACCGCGCGGGCTTGCCGTCGATGCGCAACGCCTTCCACAGCAGCTTCGCGACCGGGTTCAGGAGGCCGGTGTCCTGCGCCAGCATCCGGACGTCACCGAACAAATCCCGCCGCCACGCCTTGGACTCCTTGTTGCCCCAGAACAGGTCGCGACGCACGCTCATCGGGATGCCGCACTGGCGGAAGAGCGAACGCGGCGGCCGCACGATCAGGTTGCACGCGACGTACATCACGATCGGGAATGCCAGCGACAGGATGCCGCGCTTGACGAATCCGAGCTTCGGGACCTTGTGCTGCAAGTACTCGTGCGCGAAGGAGATGTGGCGCGCCTCCTCGGCGATGTGAATGCGCATGACGCCCTGCATGATCGGGTGCACGTCCTCGCCCGCCCGCAGGATGGACTTCTGGATGTGGTCGATCGGCTCCTCCCCCGCCAGCACGGCGACGAAGAACGTGGTGGGAAAGAGCCTGCCCAGCAGCGGAATCAGCGGGCCGAGCTTGTTCATGACCGGGCCCATGCCAGGAACGTCGTCGCCGATGCGGTTGACCATTTCCTGGAACATCAAAGTGTGGTTGCATTCTTCGATGCACTCGTGCGTGAGATAGCGGAACTCCGGCGAGCCGTTGGCGGCCTTGAACACGTAGTTCATCACGCCGCCGATCAGCAGCTGCTCGAACTGCAGCCCGACCTTGGCGACGTTCGCCTGGCGCCACAGGCCGATCTGGATCTTGCGGTCCTCGGGCAACGCCAGGTACCACGGATGCGAACCGAGCGGATCGGTCGAGGCGGGCAGAATCCACCGGCGGTCCGTGCGGTCGACAGCAAAGTCGGGCGAGTCCCAGTCGATGTCGACATAGGGGTCGAAATGACGGCGCACCGAACCCGCCGACAGCATCCGCAGAGTGTCCTCGTACGCCTGCACCTCTTCGGATGCCCGGGGTGTGGCCTGCGACTGCGTTGTCATGTCCCAACCTCTCCAACGATATTGCTCACCTAACTGTAACTCTAGGTGCCAGTAAATGCCAGACACATAATCCAGAACGACCCGTGACGTGCGCTGAGCGCACGTCACGGGTCGTTCTGGAGGAAATATCAGGCGACGATTTGGCCTGGCAGGTCGGGGAGACGGGTAGCCCGGACGTAGACGGTCTCGCCTTCGGCCAACTGGAGCGCCTCGGCGTCGCCGCGGGTGACCTGGGCGGCGAACATGTCGCCGGTGGCGGCGTTGCACAGCTCCACGCGCACCTCGAAGCCGAGGTACACCACCCGGACCACGGTGGCCCTGGTGACGCCCGCCGACTGAGCGGTGCCCTCGTCCCGAGCCAGCGCCATCGCCGCGTCGCGGCCGACCCGGATGTCGTGCGGGCGCACCAGGTGCCCGTTGAGCTTGGCGACCGGGCCGAGGAACGACATGACGAAGTCGTTGGCGGGCCGGTCATACAGGTCGTCCGGACTGCCGATCTGCTCGATGCGGCCCTTGTTCAACACCGCGATACGGTCGGCGACGTCGAGCGCCTCCTCCTGGTCGTGGGTGACCAGGACCGTGGTGACGTGCACCTCCTCATGCAGCTTGCGCAGCCAGCGGCGCAGGTCGGTGCGGACCTTGGCGTCCAGCGCACCGAACGGCTCGTCCAGCAGCAGCACCTTCGGCTCCACCGCCAGCGCACGCGCCAGCGCCATGCGCTGGCGCTGGCCGCCGGACAACTGCGCCGGATATCGGTGCTGAAACCCGTCCAGACCGACGATCGCCAGCAAGTCGTCCACCCGCTTGGCGATCTCCGCCTTCGGGCGTTTGCGGATCTTCAGGCCGAACGCGACATTGTCGCGCACGGTCATGTGCTTGAACGCGGCATAGTGCTGGAACACGAACCCGATGTCGCGCTGCTGCGGCGGCACGTGGGTGACGTCGCGGTCGGCGATGGTCACGAGCCCGGAATCCAGCTTCTCCAATCCCGCGATCGAGCGCAGCAGCGTCGACTTGCCCGAACCGGACGGACCGAGCAGCGCCGTCAGCGACCCGGACGGGATGTCTATCGAGATGTCGTCCAACGCGGCGAACGTGCCATAACGCTTGTTCGCCGAAGTCACGGTGATCATTGTTTAGCGCCCCTTTTGCGGTCCAGCACCGTCATCAGCAATAACGTCACCAACGCCAACCCCATCAACAACGTCGCCGCGCAGTATGCGCCGAAAGTCACTGCGTGGTCGTTGATCATCACGGTCGCCCTCGCTTCCGGTCCAGCACCGTCATCAGCAACAACGTCACCAACGCCAACCCCATCAACAACGTCGCCGCACAGTAGGCTCCAAAAGTGTTGTGGTCGTTGATGTAGCGGCCCTCGACGAGCAGGGTCAGCGTCTGCGACTCGCCGGGGAAGCCGGACGACACCATGATCACCGCGCCGAATTCGCCGAGCGCGCGGGCCACGGTGAGCACGATGCCGTAGGTCAGGCCCCACCGAATCGACGGCAGCGTGATCCGCCAGAACGTCTGCCATTTCGACGCGCCGAGCGTGGCGGCGGCCTGTTCCTGTTCGTCGCCGATCTCGTGCAGCACCGGCTCCACCTCGCGCACCACGAACGGCAGCGTCACGAAGAGCGTCGCAATGACCATGCCCGGAAGCCCGAAAATGACTCGGAAGCCGAGGTTCTCGACATCCCCGAACCAGCCGCCCACGCCCCACAGCATGATCAGCGCCACGCCGACCACCACCGGCGAGACGGCGAACGGCAAGTCCACGACGCTCTGCAGCAGCCTGCGACCGGGAAAGCGTCCGCGCACCAAGGCCAGTGCGGTGGCCACGCCGAAGATCACGTTGATCGGCACCACGATCGCCACGATGAGAACCGAAAGGTCCAGCGCCGCAATGGCGGCCGGGGTGCTGACCGAATCGAAGAAGGCCCCGATCCCGTCGGCGAAGGACCGCCACAGGATGATCACCAGGGGCAGCACCAGCAGCACGAACAGGTACCCCAATGCGAGCGCCCGCATCGAAATCCTGGCTTTGGCGGAAATGTTCATCGGACTGCCCTCCCGCGGGCCGCGCAGAACGACCGCAGCCTCCGAATGCTTGTCATCGGTCGGAGTCCTCCTTGCGCAGGTTCCGCTCGGCGAACAGGCGCAGCGCCAGCAGCGTGACGAAGGAGATCACCAGCAGCGCCACCGAGACCGCCGCCGCGTTGAGCGGCCGGTCGACCTCGATCTGCTGCTGGATGTATTGGGAGGCGACCTGCGTGTGCTTGGGAATGTTGCCGCCGATGAGCACCACCGAGCCGAACTCGCCGATGGCCCGCGCGAACGCCAGCCCAGCGCCGCCCAGCATCGCGGGCAGCAGGGCGGGCAGCACGATCACGCGGAAGGTGGTCCAGTTGCCTGCGCCCAGCGACGCGGCCGCCTGCTCCACCTCGCGGTCCGCCTCGATCAGCACTGGCTGCACCGAACGCACCACGAACGGCAGCGTCACGAAGGCCAGCGCCACAACCAGGCCGGGCTGGGTGGCGTTGAGGTGGATGTTGACCGGCGAGTCCGGACCGTACAGCGAGAGCAGCACAATACTGGCGACAATGGTCGGCAACGCGAACGGCAAGTCGATCAGCGCGTTCACCACGCCCTTGCCGGGGAAGTCGTCGCGGACGAGCACCCAGGCGACCAGCGTGCCCATCACGAGGTTCAGCACCGCGACCATGGCCGACACCAGCACGGTGATCCGCAGCGAAGCCAGCGCCGACGGCGCGGTGAGCGCGTCGACGAAACCGGACCAGCCCTCGTCGAACGAGGTCACCGTCAGGGCCGCCAGCGGCAGCAGCACGATCACCGACAGCCACACCACCGCGGTGGCCGCGCCGAGCGGGCCGACCGCCCCGGTCACCCGGCTCCACCGCAACACCCGGGCGCGCTTGGGCTGCTCCTGCCGCTCGGGCTGAGCGGGCGCCGGAGCGGTCGTGCTCACTATCGGGTCGCCTTCTCGTAGATCTCGGTGATGGCGCCCTTCGAGCCCTTGTCGCCCGTGGCGAACAGGTCCGCGTCGACCTTCTTCCAGCCGCCCAGGTCCGCGATGGTCCACAGGGCGGCAGGCGCGGGGAAGCGGGCGGCGGTCTCGGCGGCCACGGCCGGATCCACCGGACGGAAGCCCGCCGCCGCCCAGGCCCGCTGCGCGTCGGCGGTGTACAGGAAGTCGCGGAACGCGACGGCCTGGTCCTTGTGCGCGCTGTTCTTCAGCACGGCGACCGGGTTCTCGATCTTGAACGTGGCAGGCGGCACGATGTGCTCGATCGGGTCGCCCTTGCCCTCGGCGAAGATGGCCTCGTTCTCATAGCTCAGCAGCACGTCTCCGGTGCCCTGAAGGAAGGTCTCCGTGGCCTCGCGACCGGACTTGGGCTGCACCTTGATGTGGTCGGTGACCAGCTTGCCGATGAAGTCCAGACCCGCCTGCGGGTTCTTTCCGCCGTCGCTCTTGGCGGCGTACGGAGCGAGCAGGTTCCACTTGGCGGAGCCGGAGCTCTGCGGGTTCGGCGTCACAACCTGCACGTCCGGGCGCAGCAGGTCGTCCCAGTCGCGGATGTTCTTGGGGTTGCCCTTGCGCACGACGATGGCCACCACGGAGCCGAACGGGACGCCCTTGTTCGCGTCGGCGTTCCAGTTCTCCTCGATCAGGCCCGCCTTGACCAGCCGGGTGACGTCGGGTTCCACAGAGAAGTTGACCACGTCGGCCGGAGCGTGGTTGGCCACCTTGCGCGACTGGTCGCCGGAGGGTCCGTAGGATTGCCTGATGTTCACCCCGCGGCCCTTGTCGGTGGCGTTGAACAACGGGATCACCTTGTCGAAGCCGGGCTTGGGCACGGCATAGGCGATCAAGTTGAGCTCGTCGCCGCCCGCCGCGGCCGAGCCGCCTGCGGTGTCGCTGGAACCCCCGCCGCACGCGGTGAACGCCAAGGCTCCTGCGGTGACGAGCGCGGCCGCGGCGAACACGCGGGAGAAACGTTTCATGACTGGTTTCCTCGGTGTGGATATCGATCTGAAGGGGAGACCAAACGCGCCGAATTCGGGACATGAGTTCAGGGAACCTATTGTTCCTCATCCCGGCGCAGGCCGGACGCTCCTGCGGGTCAGGAAGGCCCGACCGTCAGCGACAGTGCACGTCGGCGACCGAGAGCATGCCCACCGAGATCAACGCCAAGATGTGGCGGATCGGAGATGAAGCGGATGCGGGCACGGCAGAAACTGTACAACACCGACACGCCGTCCGCCGACTTGCCCTCAAACCCAACTTTCGGTATGTTTGCTGAGTGGTTACCTAGTGAACAGCCAGGTGAGCACGATCAGCACGAGCAAGCCGATGAGGGCGAGCTGAACACGCGAGCGCGGCATCTAGACCGCCCCGTTCCCGCCGACGCCGGACAGTGCCCCCGCTGTTCGGCGTTCGGTGTCCGGCATGCCGCCTTCCACGTAGGTCGGGACCTCTGCTTGCAGCTCATAGACGCTGTCGATCTCGTGCAGGCGGTCGAAGACGGCGTTGATCACCCGCTCCAGCCCGGTGGCGAGCACATACCCGACCGGCAGGATCACCCCGATCATCACCGCCACCTGCAGGACGAACGGCAGTCCGACAACCCACAGCTCCAGGCTGTCCCACCAGCCCGCGACACTTCGCAGCACGCCGCCAGCCTACAACGCCCGCCGGCTTTGCAAACCTCCAGGATGACCCGTGACGTGCGTTGAACGCACGTCACGGGTCATCCCGGAGGCTCAGGAGGGTCAGTCCGGAATTAATCCGTTGAAACCGCAGGCGGATTCGTGGCGTCATAGTCGACGAACAACGGCATGGTCGGACTATCGGAAGGAGACATCATGCCGCACGAGATTCTGCGGGGTGGACGTGTTCCGATCCGGATCTGGACCGACCCGGCGGGCGTCGAGGCGAAGGTGGCGGAGCAGCTGCGCAACGTGGCGAACCTGCCGTGGGTGCACGGCGTCGCGGTGATGCCGGACGTGCACTACGGCAAGGGCGCGACCGTCGGCTCGGTGATCGCCATGCGCGACGCGGTGTCGCCCGCGGCCGTCGGCGTCGACATCGGCTGCGGGATGACCGCGGCCAAGTCCTCGCTCACCGTCGAGAACCTGCCCGACGACCTGTACAAGCTGCGGCACAAGCTGGAGCGCGCCATCCCGGTCGGCCGCGGAGTGCACAAGAACGCGGTGCAGCCGGGCGGCGTCGCGGGCCTGAAGGAACGCGGCTGGTACGACTTCTGGAAGGGCTTCGACGAGCTCATCCCCGGCGTGCGCGAGCGCGAGGGCAAGGCCCGCCACCAGCTGGGCACCCTCGGCTCCGGCAACCACTTCCTCGAGCTGTGCGCCGACGACGCCGGAGCGGTCTGGCTGGTGCTGCACTCCGGCTCCCGCAACATCGGCAAGGAACTCGCCGAGCAGCACATCGAGATGGCTCGGCGACTGCCGCACAACCAGGATCTGCCGGACCCGGACTTGGCGGTGTTCATCGCGGGCACCAAGAAGATGGACGACTACCGCCGAGACCTGTTCTGGGCGCAGGAGTACGCGCGGCGCAACCGGGCGGTGATGCTCGCGCTGGCCCAGAACGTGGTGACCAAGGAGTTCGGACCGAAGCTGTGCCGGTGGGAGGACACCATCTCCTGCCACCACAACTACGTGTCCGAGGAGGTCTACGACGGGGTCCCGGTGCTGGTCACCCGCAAGGGCGCTATCCGCGCGGGCAAGGGCGAGCTCGGCATCATCCCGGGCTCGATGGCCACCGGCACCTACATCGTGCGCGGGCTGGGCAACCCGTGGTCGTACCAGTCCGCGTCGCACGGCGCGGGCCGCAAGATGAGTCGCGCCGCCGCCAAGCGCACCTTCAGTCTGGCCGACCTGGCCGCGCAGACCGAAGGCGTGGAGTGCCGCAAGGACTCCGGCGTGAACGACGAAATCCCCGGCGCGTACAAGGACCTGGAAGAGGTCATCTCGGCCCAGGCCGACCTCGTCGAGGTCGTCGCCCGCCTGCGCCAGCTGATCTGCGTCAAGGGCTGAGGTCCCGAATGCGTCCTTCATTCACACTGTTCGAATGAAGGACGCATTCGGGCGGGGTCAGCGGAAGCGGGCCAGGAGATCTTCGGCCTGGGACGCTATGGCGTGGACGACTTTTCCGGCGGCGCGCGGCTCGGTGACGAGGCCCGCGGCTTGGCCCGCGTAGACCACGCCGAGATCGGGGTCGGCGGGGTCGTAGTCGGCGGCCATCGCGTCGGCGTCGGGCGGGAGGTGTTCGGCTCCCGTGACCTCGCCGGTGTGCCAGCGGTCGCTGAAGGTGTTGCGTATGGCCCGCCCGCCCCAGCGGTCCGGCCACGGCTGCTGGCGGGCCACGTCGAATACCGAGGTGTACACGGTGTCGGCGCTGCGGGCGGCGAGGACCCGCTGTTTGGCGAACTCCGGCCCGTCGGCCTCGGGGCTGGCCAGCAAGGCGGTCCCGACGAGCGCTCCTTCGGCGCCCGCGGCGAGCACCGCGGCCAGGCCGCGGCCGGTGGCGATGCCGCCTGCCGCCACGACGGGCAGCGACGTGTTCTCCAGGACCTCCTGCAGCAGCGGCAGCGTGCCGATACGCCCGGTGTGCCCGCCCGCCTCGCCGCCTTGCGCGATGACCAGGTCGATCCCGGCGCGCTCAGCCATCTTCAGATCTTCGAGGGTCTGGACCTGCGCGGCTACGGGTATGCCCGCCAACAGAATCCGGTCTACGTACGGAGCGGGGTCGCCGAAGGACAGCGAGATCAGGTCGGGCTTGGCGGCGATGGCCGCGACCAGCAGATCGTCGTCTTCGCCCAGCGACCATGTCATCAGGCCGATGCCGAATTTCGTGCCGATCCGGCGCGCTTTCCCGGATTCGCGGGCAAGCCAGTCCGCGTCGGTGTACCGGGCCGCGCCCAGCATGCCGAGCCCGCCCGCGGCGGACACCGCCCCGGCCAGCTCGCCCCCGGACCGCCCGCCCATCGGCGCCCCGATGATCGGAACCGCCAATCCCAGCTCCCGGGTCAGCCACGTGTCGATCATGTTCCGGCTCCCTCCACGACGCTCGTCGCCCCGAGCCTAGTCACGGGGGTGGAGCGGGCGCCAAAACTGATTGTCCAGAATGACCCGTGACGTGCTTCGCCGCGCTGTGAGACGGCGGCCCGAGGAGGCAGCCTGCGTAACACCGCAGGGCCTCGCGAACAGCGCCATTCAATACCGCACGTCACGGGTCATTCTGGAGGTTCGAAACGCAGAAAATATCAGTCCAGGGTGTAGTCGAACCAGATGCGGTGGGTGCCGTCCGGGTCGACGGCGATGCCGCCGTCGCCGGTGATGCCTGCCAACTCGCCAGTGCCGCTGAGCGGCACGATCAGGAAGTACTCGCCCGCGCGGTCGCTGCCGGTGGTCGATGCCGAGTGCAGGAAATTGAACGTCCCCTGCCTGCCGTTCAACTCGCCCTCGAACGACTCCAGGGCGACGTAGGTGCCGACCCCGGCGGCCTGGTCGAAGGCCGAGGTGAACACCGTCGCGGCCCGCCCGGTTACGTCACCGGCGAACCGCTTCTCCATGGTGGCGACGCCCACCGGCAACGCCGTCTTGATCTCCGGGTCTACCGCGACATCTGTCGGGACGAACGCCTTGACCTCGAATGTTCCGCTTGCTCGCATGCCAGGAAAACTACCGCCGCGCCCGCCGCGCCGGATTGAACATTCGCGACACCCGGGCTACTTCTTGTCCTTCGGCTTGTCCGAGGACGCCTCGCTGGACAGCGCGGCGACGAAGGCTTCCTGCGGGACGTCGACGCGGCCGATCGTCTTCATCCGCTTCTTGCCTTCCTTCTGCTTCTCCAGGAGTTTGCGCTTGCGCGAGATGTCGCCGCCGTAGCACTTGGCGAGCACGTCCTTACGAATAGCTCGAATGTTCTCGCGGGCAATAATTTTCGAGCCGATGGCGGCCTGGATCGGCACCTCGAACTGCTGGCGCGGGATGAGCTCGCGCAGTTTGGTGGTCATCTTGTTGCCGTAGGCCTGCGCGGCGTCGCGGTGCACGATGGCCGAGAAGGCGTCCACCGCCTCGCCCTGCAGCAGAATGTCCACCTTCACGAGGTTGGACTCCTGCTCGCCCGCCTCCTCGTAGTCGAGGCTGGCATAGCCGCGGGTGCGCGACTTCAGCGAGTCGAAGAAGTCGAAGATGATCTCGGCCATCGGCAGCGTGTAGCGCAGCTCGACGCGGGTCTCCGACAGGTAGTCCATCCCGCCGAGTTCGCCGCGGCGGGACTGGCACAGCTCCATGATCGAGCCGATGAACTCGCTCGGCGAGATGACGGTGCATTTGACGACCGGCTCGAAAACCCGGCGGAGCTTGCCTTCCGGCCAGTACGACGGGTTGGTGACGACATGTTCGGCGCCGTCCTCCATCTCCACCCGGTACACGACGTTCGGCGCGGTGGAAATCAGGTCGAGATTGAACTCGCGCTGCAGCCGCTCCCGGGTGATCTCCATGTGCAGCAGGCCGAGGAATCCACAGCGGAACCCGAAGCCCAGCGCCACCGACGTCTCCGGCTCGTACGTGAGCGCGGCATCGTTGAGCTGCAGCTTGTCCAGGGCGTCGCGCAGGTCCGGATAGTCCGAGCCGTCAACCGGGTAGAGGCCCGAGTACACCATCGGCCGCGGCTCGCGGTAGCCCGTGAGCGGATCGGCCGCGCCCTCGCGCGCGGTGGTGACGGTATCGCCCACCTTCGACTGGCGCACGTCCTTCACCCCGGTGATCAGGTAACCCACCTCGCCGACCCCGAGCCCCTGGGTGGGCTTCGGCTCGGGCGAGACGATGCCGATCTCCAACAGCTCGTGGGTGGCCCCGGTCGACATCATCTTGATCTTCTGGCGCGGGGTGAGCTTGCCGTCCACCACGCGGACGTAGGTGACCACGCCGCGGTAGGTGTCGTAGACCGAGTCGAAGATCATGGCCCTGGCAGGCGCGTCCGACCGGCCGACCGGCGGCGGGACGTGCGCGATCACGTGGTCGAGCAGCTCCGGTACGCCCGCGCCGGTCTTGCCGGAGACCCGCAGCACGTCGCCCGGCTCGCAGCCGACGATGTGCGCCAGCTCGGCGGCGTAGCGCTCCGGGTCCGCGGCGGGCAGGTCGATCTTGTTGAGCACCGGTATGACCGTCAGGTCCTTGTCCAGCGCCAGGTACAGGTTGGCCAGAGTCTGCGCCTCGATGCCCTGGGCCGCGTCGACCAGCAGGATCGCGCCCTCGCACGCCTCGAGCGCCCGGGACACCTCGTAGGTGAAGTCGACGTGGCCGGGCGTGTCGATCAGGTGCAGCACGTAGTCCGCCCCAGCCGCCTCGCCGGTGCGGGGCGTCCACGGCAGCCGCACGTTCTGCGCCTTGATCGTGATGCCGCGCTCGCGCTCGATGTCCATCCGGTCGAGGTACTGGGCGCGCATCGCCCGCTCCTCGACCACTCCGGTGAGCTGCAGCATCCGGTCCGCGAGCGTCGACTTGCCGTGGTCGATGTGCGCGATGATGCAGAAATTCCGAATCCGCGAAGGGTCCGTAAACGTCTGGTCGGCGAAGCTGGGCACTGGACTCCTGGTCACGAGGGGTGTACGGCGCGCTCCATGATCCCATGGCCGCTCCCGGACTCACGACACGCTCCCCGTTTGTGGTCCAGAATGACCCGTGGCGTGCGTTAGGCGCACGTCATGGGCCGTTCTGGATGGGTACAAAACCGTAATAGTTACGGTATCCGCCGTTGCGCGGAGGTTGCCGGCGCGCCGGCGCCGGAGGCCATTGCGGGGAACGGCCGACCTCGGCATCGAGTTGCCTGTCATTAGCAAAGTCCGCGCCGCCACCGGATTACATCCGGTCTTGGGCAACTCCGCGGCCATTTAGGGACGGCGCGCCTAAACTCGCCGATGACGCGGGCAGCCCGCCCGATGATCACTAAAAAGGCACTACACCAGTAGAATTCATTACCCCGTCCAACACTCCTCCGATCCGTCGACAGCGCGCCGCATGGTTGCTGACGAATCGCTATTTGGGCTGCGCGTTGCACAACGAGATGATTCCCCACCCTTTCGCCGAACCTCGTCCACTGCCGGACCTCGCCTGTGTCTCCACGGCACAGGTAGTGGCCGTGTTGGGAGATGCCGCGATCACCGGACGCACCGGAGTCCTGCAAGTGGACGGAGACCCCGGCGGGGAGTTCCGGCTGTGTGGCGGCGATGTGGTCGACGTCCGCTCCGCGGGCACGCCGACCGTCATCGACCTGCTCACTCGGCCCAGTCCGATCCCACTCGGCGACCACGCCATTCGCCTCCTGGCCCGGATGGCCGCGCTGGACGGTGCGTTCGCCATCGCGGCGGGCCGCATCGACGGGTACCGATGGTCGCCCGAATCCTGCTGCGGCGGACGCGATCCGGCGGGGCGCCCGGCGGTCGCGATCGACCCGATCGCCCTGTTCGCCGAGACCGAGCGGCGTCTGCGAGCGGTGGCCCCGGCGCGGTTGTCCCCGCATCGCGACGTCCTGTGCCTGACGTCATCGGGCGCCATCGGCTCTGCCGCCGACGCCCACCCGGACGCACTCCAGGTCCTGCGCTGGACCAACGGCAGTCGCACCTGCCGCGACATCGCGTTTCAGTTGCGTCGCGGGCTGTTCGCGGTCACCGTGTGCGTCTGCGTGCTGCTCGCGGACGGGCTGCTCGCCGTGCGGCAGGCCCGCCGCGCCGGGTCCACGCCCGCGGCGCTGCCGCGTCGCAGTCGCGGCGACAGCGGGATCAACGACATGCTGCCGCCCCGCCCGGCGCCTGCCGCCCCACCCGCCGACCTGCGCGCCGCTCTGCCTCGAAAACCACTGCCTGACAAGGCCGCCCAGGAGCGAGCCGAACGAACCCCCAAGAAAGTGAAGGAGTCATGAACTCAGTGAACAGCGAGTCCTCCAGCATGACCGATCGCGTCGCTCACCTGGTCAAGGTGCTGCGCGACGACGTCCCGGACTGTGTGGCCTCCGGTGCGATCGACATGTCGACCGGAATGCTGCTGGCCGTGCAGACGGTCGACGACCATCCGCCCGAAGTCCTCGACCTGCTGGCCGCCGCCACCCTCGATCTGTTCCAGGGCCGCAACGTGGTGACCATCGAGGAGATCTGGAACGAGCGCCGCGGCGTCACCGGCGTTGGACATTTTTTCCAGGAGATCCTGGTCAACAGCCAGAACCTCACCCACCTGTTCATCCGCACCGAAAGCCGCGACGACGTCGTCGTGGTGGTCGTCTGCCGCAAGTCGGTGAACGTCGGCATGCTGTTCGCCCAGACCCGACGGGTGCTCAAAGACACGGGCAGGCTTTGACCGGGCGTGACCGGCATCGACAGCTGTCTGCAGCGCATCATGGAAATCCCGGGCGCCCACGGCGCCCTGTTGGCCGACAGCACGAACAGCACGGCGATCGCCCACGCGGGGCGCGGGGAGGCCGACGGCCGCACGACCACCGACGCCATTCGCGCGCTGCTGGGCTGCCCGGCCCTGGTCGCGGGCGGCCGGGACGTCGAGATCATCATCCGGGACGCCCGCGGCTTCCACCTGGTGAGCACGGTCGACGGCCCGCCCGCAGGCCCGCTGTTGCTGCACGCGAAGTTCGACGACAGGGCCAACATGGCGTTGGCCCGGTTCCGGCTGCGCGACATCGTCGCCGAACTGACCGACCTGGTGGAACCCGCGAGGGTGGAGCCGCCCGACGTCCGGCCCGGCGGGGCGCTGCCGCGGCGGCGCCGCAAGAAGGACCCAGGGGCCGCGGTCCCGCCGATTCCGATTGACCTCTCCATCCTCGTCCGGATGCGGAAAGCATTGGAGCAGATGGCATGACACCAAACGACGCCGATTCGGCCACGCCGCGGTGGGACCCGGACGCCGTTCTGCTGCCGACGTTGCGGACACTGCGCGAGTCGGTTCCGCTGACCGGCTCGCTGGTGGCCACCGGCGACGGCCTGCTCGTAGCGCACAACCTGCCGCCGCACCTCGAGCCCGCGACCATGGCCGCACTCGCCGCGACGCTGGTGTCGCTGTCGGTCCAGGTGGCGGGCACCGCACACGGCGGCGAGTTCAACGACGTCGTCGTGCACGGCGCGGGCGGGTGTGTCGCGCTGTACCGGGCGGGCGGCGGTTCGCTCACCGTGCTGGCCGCACCCGACGTGAATGTCGGCAGGCTGCACTGGGAATCGCGGCCTGCGGCCGCGGCGATCGCCGACCTGCTGGCATCGCTTCCGGCCTGGCCCGAGCACGCGCAGGCCTACCCAACCCCATGAAACACCGAAGGAAAGGAATGAACATGTCGAACATGGACATCGCGCTCAAGGACATGATGCTGGTCGACGGCGCGATCGGAGCGGCGGTCGTGGACTACACGAGCGGCATGGCCCTCGGCACGTCCGGCGGCTCCAAGGCGCTCGACCTCGGCGTCGCCGCCGCGGGCAACACCGAGGTGGTGCGCGCGAAGATGCGGACAATCGACCAACTCGGCCTCAAGGACGACATCGAGGACGTCCTGATCACCCTGTCGGCGCAGTACCACATCATCCGCCCGGTCACCGGGCACAAGGCGAAAGGCCTGTTCCTCTATCTCGCTCTCGACCGCGACCACGCCAACCTCGCCTTGGCCCGCCACCGGCTCAAGAACATCGAGGAAACCCTGGAGGTCTAGGGCGTTTTCCACCTTCAGAATGACCCATGGCGTGCACTGGGCGCACGCCACGGGTCGTTCTGGATAGTTCTCGCCGCTATCGTGGGTAACCATGGCGCGCACGTGGACCCCGTTCGGCAGGCAGATCAGTTGGCCGGCAGCGGGACTGGCGGCCAGGCTGATGCTCGACCGCGGCGGGCGAATCATCGAGCAGTTGCAGGATTCTCGCCTGGTGCCGCGCCCCGTCGCCGCGGTGCTCGCCGCTGCCCGGCCCGCGCTGCCCGCGGTGACCATCGGCCAGTCGGTCGCCTCCGCCGCTTCGGCTACCGCCGAGCGGACCCGCCGGGTTCGCTACGCCCCGAACATCTCCGGCCCAGCACAGCCCGGCGAGGTGGTGTGGGCCTGGGTGGTCTCCCCGGACGACCCCGGCCAGGGCCGCGACCTGCCGGTGCTCGTGATCGGCCGGGACGGCGACACCCTGCCCGCCCTGCTGCTCTCGCCGGAGCCGCCGCTGGGCCGCGGCCAGGACTGGGTGGAGGTCGGCCCGGTGGCCTGGGACGACTCCGAGCGCGCCCACTGGGTACGGATGGACCTCGTGCTCGACGTTCCCGAGGCGAGCATCCGCCGCGAAGCGGCCGTCCTCGACCGCAGCGGCTACGATCGCGTCGCCCACCGCCTCTGTCAGGTGTACGGCTGGGGTTAACCCCAAGTCCAGAATGACCCGTGACGTGCGTTGAACGCACGTCACGGGTCATTCTGGACTGGGCTCTACTGAGTTTCGGTGATCACGATTCGCTCGGCCACGACGGGCTCGTGGATGACCACGCGCTCGGCGGTGACGCCGCGCCGGTGACCGTAGAACAGCGCGTAGACGACCGCGCCGAGCCCGCCGCCGATCAACGGGAACACGATGAACGCCCACAGCTGGGCCATCGCCCCGTTCTGGAACGGCGCGACCGCGAAGCTGCGCGCCGGGTTGACCGAGGTGTTGTCGATCGGAATCGCGATGAGGTGGATCAGCGTCAACGTCAGGCCGATCGCGACTCCGGCGGCGGCCGGGTGGCCGAGCCGGTCGGTGGCCGCCAGCACCACGAACACCAGCAGCGCCGTCAACAGCACTTCCACCACGACGGTGGCCGACAGGCCGTAGCCGTGGACCAGGTTGCCGGTCTCCAGGTTCACCGCGGCCGAGGGGCTGTGCTTGCCCCAGCCGTTGGCGCCGAGGCCCTCCACCGCACGCCGGTAGGTGGGCAGGCTGCTGGCCAGCCCGTACAGCACCAGGCCGCCCAGGCCGCCGCCGACGAACTGCGAGATCCAGTACCCCACGGCGGTGGGCAGCGAGATTCGGCCCGCCACCAGCTGGCCGAAGGTGACCGCCGGGTTGACGTGGCAGCCCGAGATCGGGCCGATGGCGTAGCACAGCACCAGCAGCGACAGGCCGAAGGCCAGCGCGACACCGAGCTCGCCCACCTGGTGGCCCGCGATGACCGCCGTGCCGACCCCGCCGATCACCAGGATGAAGGTGCCGATCAGTTCGGCGGCGTACTTCTTCCACACCAGGATTTCGCTGGCGTCCTCTGTGGACATCGACTATCCCTTCACTCGTTCGACGTAACGCTGGATACGGAACTTCAGGGAGAACTCGCGCGACCATACCGTTCGGCATTGCCGACATCAGTGCAATCACACCCGGCGCCGACCGCGTTTCTGCTCGGCAAGGGCCTGCTGGTATTGTCGTCTGTCGGCGCGCTGGACGCGCGCCATAACCTTGCGGAGCCCCCTTGCCTGCGAGGATCAACCCGAGACGAATAAGAGGGAATCACGCATGGCCAATATCAAGTCACAGATGAAGCGGATCCAGACCAACGAGGTCCGCCGCCAGCGCAACCAGGCGGTCAAGTCGTCGCTGCGCACCGCGGTCCGTTCGTTCCGCGAGGCCGCCGCCGCGGGCGACAAGGACAAGGCCCAGGCCGCACTGCTCGCCGCGGGCAAGAAGCTGGACAAGGCCGCCAGCAAGGGCGTGATTCACCCCAACCAGGCCGCGAACAAGAAGTCCGCCTTGGCCCTGGCCTTCAACAAGCTGGGCTGACCCACCAGAACGCTGTCCTGAACGACCCGTGACGTGCGTCACGGGTCGTTTTGGCATGTCGGCGGCGCTCAGCCGCGCAGGGCCAGAACCTGGTGCACGGCGCGTTCCAGGGCATAGTCCGCGTCGGCGGCGGCGCCCTTGACGTCGGCGTTGAGCCGAGCGACGACGCCGAGCGCGACGCCGATGGCGTCCGGGGTCCAGCCGCGGGCCTGCGCCTGGGCCTTCTTCACCTTCCACGGCGGCATGCCCAGCTGAGGAGCCAGCCGGAACGGGTCGCCGCGGCCCGCCGAGCCGACTCGGGCGATGGTGTGCACCGCGTCGGCGAGCGCGTCGGCCAGCAGCACATGCGGCACGCCGCGCGCCATCGCCCAGCGCAGCGCCTCCACCGCGGCGTCGCGGTCGCCGGTGACGGCCTTCTCGGCCACGTCGAAACCGGACACCTCGGCCCGGCCGGAGTAGTACCGGCGCACCGCGGGCACGTCGACGCGCCCGGCGGTGTCGGCAACCAGCTGTGAGCAGGCAGCCGCCAGCTCCCGCAGATCGGAGCCGACAGCCTCCAGGACCACCTCGACCACCTCTGCCGAAACGCGTACGCCTGCGGCACGAAATTCATTGCGCACGAATTCGATTCGCTCGGCAGGCTTGGCGATCTTGGCGCAGTCGCTGACCTCGGCGCCCAGCTTCTGCAACACTGCTGCCATTGCCTTGGCGCGGCCGCCGCCGCTGTGCAGCACCACCAGCACCACTCCGTCCGGAGGCGCGGCGGCGACCTCTTCGATCAACGCGACCGCGTCTTTGCCCGCCTCGGCAGCGGCCTCGAACACCACCACCCGGTCCTCCGCGAACAGCGACGGACTCAGCAACTCGGCCAGTTCCGCGGGCGTCGCGCTGCCCGCCCGCATCCGGTCGACCGGCGTCTGCGCCCCCGCCGCCGCCCGGACCTGCCCGACGATCCGCCCCACCGCCCGCTCGACCAGCAGCTCCTCCTCGCCCAACACCAACTGCAGCGACCGCGGCAAGTCCGTCATGGTCACCGATCCTATAAGCCCCGTCCTTACAC
>JABFVX010000217.1 GCA_013362555.1 Mycobacteriaceae bacterium | reverse complement strand
CGGGCTGCTCGCGGGCGGCGCGGGCGGTGTCCTCGCGCTGGGCGCCGGGTCGCTGAGCTACGCCCGCCGCCGCGCGCACCGCTGAGCCGCACCACAGCGCCACCGCATCACAGCACCCCGCATCCAGCACCCCGCATCACAGCACCACCGCACCTCCCCACGAGCGCCGGGGCCCCCGTCCTTCCTCCGTCCGGATCAGGGGGCCTCGGCCCGTGCGACCGCGCTACGGCACCGGGTTCTTCGCGTCGTAGCGCCAGAAGCCGCGCCAGCGCGCGGTCAGCAGCAGCACCGCCACCACGCACGCCAAGCCGCCGCTGATCACCGAGACCCGCTCGGTGGCCAGCGCGGCGACGCTGCCCGACTCGAAGTCGCCGAGCCGCGGACCGCCCGCGACCACGACGATGAACACGCCGGCCAGCCGCCCGCGCATCTCGTCGGGCGTGGCGACCTGCAGGATCGTGTTGCGGAAGACCGCGCTGATGGTGTCCGCGCAGCCGGCGACCGCCAGGAACAGCAGCCCCAGCCACAGCCAACTCGTCAGCCCGAACGCGGCGATGGCCAGGCCCCACGCGACGATCGACAGAATCACGGCGCGGCCCTGGTAGCGCACCGAGCCCAGCCAGCCGGAGAACAGCGAACCGGCGAGCGCGCCCACCGCGGGCGCCGCGGTCAGCAGGCCGACGGTGGCCGTGTCGCCGCCGTACCAGGCCACGGCGATGGCCGGAAAGAGCGCCCGCGGCATGCCGAACACCATTGCCGCGATGTCCCCGAGGAACGTCATCCGCACATTGGGCCGGGTGCGCAGGAAGCGGAATCCCTCGGCAACCGACGCCCGTTGCGCGGGCTTGCCCGGGTCGCCGCCGTTCGCCCGCTCCGGCAGCATCGCGGGCAGCCGCCACATCGCGTAGAGCGACGCGGCGAAGCCGACCGCGTCGACGACGTACACCGTCTCGGTGTTCCACACGCCCATGATCAGGCCGCCGAGCATCGGCCCCAGCGTCAGGCCGAGGTTCATGCTCATCGTGGACAGCGCGTTCGCCGCCGGGAGTTGTTCGGCGGGCAGCAGCCTGGGAATCATCGCGCTGCGCGTCGGGCTGTTCACCGCGAAGAACGCCGACTGCAATGCCACCACGGTGTAGAGCAGCCACACTTGGCGCAGCCCCAGCACCGCCTGCACGGCCAGCACCAGCGACATGCACGCTAGGCCGGACGACGCGATCAGGCCGAGCTTGCGGCGGTCCATGCTGTCCGCGATCGCCCCGCCGAGCAGGCCGAACGCGACGAGCGGGAACAGCGAGAACAGACCCACCAGGCCGACCGAGAAATTGGAGCCGGTGAGGTCGTAGACCTGCACCGACACCGCCAATGCGGTCATCTGCTGCCCGAGCATCGACACCGTCGACCCGAACCACAGGCGGCGGTAATCCGGCGAGCCGCGGAGCGGCGTCACATCGGCGAATGCCTTGCGCGCGAATCCTCGGGTACGCCCCGACGGCCGGTCGTCCGCGGCGGCGGCGGACGGCGGGCTCTCGCGGGGCGCGGGTATGGGAACGGGGTCGTCTGCGGCGCCGGCTTCGGCCGGCTGCTGAGGGGCGGGCACGGCCACATCAAAGCGCACGAAGTGGCTGCTGTATTCCCGGGTTCCGGGTGAGATGCCCCACCTGTGAATTCCTTTTTAAATCCGTTGCGCCGCGGCAGATCGCGATCTACGTTCTGCGGTACACGGGAAAGGAGGTGGTTCGATCAATGAGCAAGTATCGGACGCGTGAGGTGGCTGCCCGCTAGCCGCCACTCCGGTCTCCCGACCGAAGTCAGGCCCGTGGCGACTGCAGCGCCGCGGACTGTGCCGGTTTCAGAACCGTGCCAGACGGTCGGCGAAAACCAGGCAGACACCCGACCCGCAGGCCGCCGAGGACGTCCCCTCGGCACCGTTCCACCCGGAGCGGAAGGCCTGCGGGTCGCTGCGTTTCCCGGGTCCCGGCCGCCCGCGGGGAAGCGGTTTCCGGACACCCGCCGTGTCCCGGCCGCGGCGCCCGCCCGGCTGTTACCGTGCGCTGCATGACGAGCGAGCACTCCGCGCACCCGCCCCTCGCGGTGGTCACCGGCGCGAGCAGCGGGATCGGCGCGGGGAGCGCGCGCGGACTGGCCGCGGCGGGCTACCACGTGGTG
>JABFVX010000483.1 GCA_013362555.1 Mycobacteriaceae bacterium | reverse complement strand
GGCTCAGGTCCGGCACCACGCCGCCGACGTTGGTGAACAGCGACAGGAACCCCGTGGCCAGCGCATCCACCGCCGCCTTGTCCGCGTCGGAGGCCGCCGATCGCAACGCACGCCACTCCGGGGCGAGCACCGACCACACTTCCATGTCCCCGCGCTCACCCGAAGCCGATGGGAAGGCCGATCGCATGGTCCCGTCGAGGCTCATCCCCAGCCGCTTCGCGACGGCGATGCTGGGTGCGTTGCGCGCGTTGGTGTGCCATTCGACGCGCTCGATGCCGCGCTCGAGGATCACCCAGTCGAGCAGGACGGTTGCAGCGCGGGTGATCAGGCCCCGGCCGACCGCCGCCGGCTCCAGCCAGCACCCCGCCTCGCTCACGCCCGACCGCAGGTCGAACGACACGAGCAACACCCCGCCGACGAGCTTCCCCTCGAGCCAGATGCCCCAGATCCCGCCCGCGTCCTTGGCGTACTTGTCCGCGTATCGCTGGAGAACCAGGCTCGCGTCGTCCTTGGCGAAGCCCGCGCCGACCCACGGAACGATGTGCTCGTAGGCGCGCTCCCGATGCTCGGCGAACTCGGCCGCGTGCCAGGGCTGCAACGGGCGCAACTCAGCGTGACCGTCAAGATTGATGGCGAACATGATCGCAGAGTACATAACAAACGTTGGGTATGTAAACTGAGGCCATGCCCCCCGCCCGCGCCGATCATGACGCCCGCCGCGAAGACGTCTCGGCCGCCGTCTGGCAGGTCCTCGCCGAACACGGCTTCCCCGGCCTCACCCTCCGCGCGGTGGCGGCGGCTCTGGGGGCGTCGACCGGGCTCGTCACCCACTATTTCGGGGGCAAGCGCGAGCTCGTGGCGCATGCTCTCGACATCTTGGAGATACGCACAGCGCAGCGCACCAGGTTGGCAGCGCCTGCACCGGGGCTGCCCGCCTTGCGTACCCACATCTTGAACATCCTGCCGTTGACTCCGGACGGGCTGGCGATGAACCGGATCTGGGTGTCCTCGTGGGACGTCGCGCTGGCCGACCCCGATTTGTTCACCGCGCAGACTCAGCGCTACGAACGCATCCGGGCAGCGTTCCGGGCGGCGATCGTGGTGGCCCAGAAGCAGGGTGAGCTGCCCGCCGGCGATCCCGACGAGGTCGCCGCCACCGCGCTCGCCTTCACCCACGGGCTGGTCGTCCAGGTGCTGTTCGATCCGGACCGCTTCCCGGCCGAGCAGCAAACCCGCCTGGCGGACGACTTCCTCGCTAAATTGGGAGCATGAACAATCCCGCGCTCGACGCGCTCACCGCGGCAGGTCTGGAACATCGCGTGATCCAGCACGGTCCCGTTCGGAGCCTGGCGGAAGCGGCCGCCGCGCGCGGTGTCGAGATTCCGGACGTCGTCAAGACGATCGTGGTACGCCGTGGCGACGACGACTACCTGTTCGCCTTGGTTCCCGGCGACCGAGTGATCTCCTGGCCGAAGTTGCGGGCGTTGCTCGGGGTCAGCCGGCTGTCCATGCCGGACGCGGCGACCGCCAAGGAGGCCACCGGCTACGAACGCGGGACGATCACCCCGTTCGGCTCGGTGAAACCCTGGCCGGTCATCGCCGACGAACGGCTGCGCGGGCGGACCGTCACGTTGGGCGCAGGTGAGCACGGCGTCGCCGTGGCCGTGGGAGCCGACGCGACGGTCGAAGCCCTCGACGGCGCGTACGCCGACATCACCGACCCATCGCCGGAGCCTGCCTGACGACAGGCCCCGGCGGGTCACTCAGTTGATCGTGAGGGTGAACGTGGTCGTCGTGTTCTTGATGTTCTGGTAGTTGTTGCTGAACGTCAGGTTCGTGAAGGTGGCCGAACCGACCGCCGGACCCTGACCGGACTCCGGCATCTCGTTCACCCAGATCCCGAAGCCCGACTTCGCGTCGTACGCGTCTCCGCTGCGCTGCGCGCCGCTGATGGAGACGTTGGTGAAGGTCGTGTCCGTGATCGGCTGAGCCTCCGGGTACTTCGACTGGAACATGATCCCCGAGTAGGTCGGGTCCACGATGTCGACGTCGCTGAACCGGATGCCGCGGAACTCCTTCGACGCCGCGAAGCACCAGATCGCCCCGAACGTCTGTGCGCCCCAGAAGTGCCCGCCCGCGCGTACCAGACTGATGCTCTGGAACTGAGTGGG
>JABFVX010000068.1 GCA_013362555.1 Mycobacteriaceae bacterium | reverse complement strand
TGGTGCCCGCGGAGTCCGCCGAGCACGACCGGGCCGTGGCCCGCATCTCGCATTTGCCGCACCTGCTCGCCGAGGCGCTCGCGCTGGCGGGCGCGGCGGGCGGCGATCTGGCGCTGGGCCTGGCGGCGGGCTCGTTCCGCGACGGCACCCGGGTCGCGGGCACATCGCCCGGCCTGGTCCGGGCGATGTGCGAGGCGAACGGCCCAGCCCTGCTGGCCGCACTCGACGAGACCCTCGCGACGCTGGCCACTGCCCGCGACGCGCTGGCGGCCGGTTCCACCGCGGACCTGGTCGCGGCAGGCCACGCCGCCCACGACCGCTACCGAACCCGCGCGCGCCCGGACATCACCGGCGTCACCCCTGGCGCTCCCGGCTGGCTCGCGGCCCTCCGCGACGGGGGCCGACGCGGCGGCGTCCTGCGCACGCTGTGACTCGCAACCTCCAGAACGAGGCGTGAGCTGCGGAATCCGATAACGCCGCTCGCGCGGCCCTGCGGTGTTGTGCCCGCTGCCTCATCGGCCGTCACGGGTCGTTCTGCAGGTTGCGATTATGCGGGTTGCGGGGCGGGGTAGGCGCCGGTGGCGTCGTGGACTTCGCGGCCGGTGACCGGAGGGTTGAACACGCACAGCATGCGCATGGTTTCCTCGACGGTCACCCGGTGGCGCTCGTGGCCGTCGAGCAGGTACATGCTGCCGGGTCCGAGGGGGTGCACGTCGCCGGTCTCCAGGTTGGTGAGGGTTCCGCGACCCTCCACCAGCCACACCGCCTCGACGTGGTGGCGGTAGTGAAACTCGTTGACGGTGCCTGCGGCGATGGTGGTCTCATGGAACGAGAAGCCCACGCCGTCGTCGGCGAGCACGATGCGCTTGCTGCGCCACGACCCGCCGTCCACGTCCCGGTGGGTGCCAGCGATCTCATCGGTGGTACGGACGATCACGGTTGTTGTCCTCCAAGGGTGTACGCGACTCTAGGCCGTGCGCAGCATGGCCGTGGCCAGAGTGTCCAGGCCTGCATCGAGGTCTTCGACGCTGGTGGTGAGCGGCGGGAGCAGCTTGACCACCTCGTCTGTCGGTCCGGACGTCTCGACGATCAGGTTGTGGTCGAAGGCTTCTCGGCACACACGTCCCGCTCTCGACGGGTCGGCGAACTTGAGGCCCTGCACCATGCCCCGGCCTCGGGCCGACACGTCCGGATCGGCCGCGGCCATGTCCTCCAGCCGGGCCCGCACCCGCTCGCCCTTGGCGAGGGTCTCGGCGGCGAATGTGGTGTCGCGCCAATATGTTCGCAGGGTCTCGGCGGCAGTCACGAAGGCCGGGTTGTAGCCGCGGAACGTGCCGTTGTGCTCCCCCGGCGACCAGACGTCGAGCTCCGGTTTGATGAGGGTGAGCGCCATCGGCAGACCGTAGCCGCTGATCGACTTGGACAACGTGACGATATCCGGCACGATGCCGGACTTTTCGAACGAGAAGAACTGCCCGGTGCGGCCGCACCCCATCTGCACATCGTCGACGATGAGCAGGATTTCGCGGGAGCGGCACAGCTGCGCCAGCGCCTGCAGCCATTCCGACCGCGCCACGTTGACTCCGCCCTCGCCCTGCACGGTTTCCACGATCACAGCGGCAGGCCGGTTGAGGCCGCTGCCGGAATCGTCGAGTACTCGCTCGAACCAGTGGAAGTCCTCGGTGACGCCGCCGAAGTAGTTGTCATACGGCATCGGCGTCGCGTGCACCAGCGGGATGCCCGCGCCCGCCCGCTTCATCGAGTTGCCCGTCACCGCGAGCGCACCCAGGGTCATGCCGTGAAAAGCATTGGTGAAACTGATGATCGACTCGCGGCCGGTCACCTTCCTGGCGAGCTTCAGCGCCGATTCGACGGCGGTCGCCCCAGTGGGCCCGGGAAACTGGACCTTGTACCCGAGTCCGCGCGGAGCCAGGATCAGCCGCTCGAATTCCTCCAGGAACTGGGCTTTCGCGACAGTGGCCATGTCGAGTCCGTGCACCACGCCGTCACTGAGCAAGTACTCGCACAGTGCGGTTTTGATGGCCGGATTGTTGTGGCCGTAGTTGAGCGAGCCCGCACCCGCGAAGAAGTCGAGGTAGCGCACCCCGCGGTCGTCAGTGAGCCAAGAGCCGGAGGCGGATTCGAAGGTCGTCGGCCAAGCGCGGCAGTAGCTGCGCACCTCCGATTCGCGCCGTGCGAACACGTCGGGCAGGTCGGCCTCGGTGAGTCGGTCGAATGCGATTGTCATGGGTTATCCCCTCAATCTTGACGCCCTGAGTTTCAGGGCCGGACAGGGAGCGGACCGATCCGCACCCTGGGTTCGGGCTCGTGCGCCGCTGGGAACAAGTGCGCGTCGAACCCCGGAACGTCGTGCAGGGCAACCCCTGCGCGACGCGCGAATCCGGTGAAGAAAGCTCGGGAAGCCGTGTTGGACGGGCTGACGGTCGCCTCGACTGTCAGCCGCTCGCTGGGATGCGCCACGGCGGCGACCAGCCAGTCCAGCATCGCCGTGGCGACGCCGCTGCCGCGCTCGGCCGCGGACACCGCGACCTGCCACACCATCAGCGTCGAAAGATGTTGCGGCCTGCGGTACCCGGTGATGAACCCCACGCAGCGCCTGCCGCGCAGGGCCACAACGGAAGTCGCGGCGAAGTCGTCGGCCCACAGCACGTAGGCGTAGGCGGAGTTGAGATCGAGGACGCCGCTGTCCGCGGTGAGCTGCCACAGCTCGCGCCCATCGGTTGGGTTGGGATGGCGCAGAATCAGCGGTTCTCGGCCCGAATCGGCCATGGAACTGGCTGCGGATTCCGCTGTTTCAGTCGTCATCGGTTTCGTGTCACTGGTATCGGTTTCGTGTCGTTCAGATTTCGGATGGTCGCCGACGCTAGCACAGCGTTAGCCGCCGAAATCCATTCTCGGAATCCAGTACCTGGGGTTTCCGGACCCACAACGCGCGTGTGACGTGTTTCACAATGCCGGCTATCGCCACTGGTCAGACAGGCTCTTTTACGAGAGTGATACGCCAGCTTTGTTTGCTTTTTGTGCCAGGCCGCCGGTTAAGTCGAATTCGAGCCGAACAACGGAGGGCCCAGCGGCGGGCCGGAAGGACGGCCGACATGACTACGCCAGACCCGCCGGATCCGGCGGTACTGCGGCGCGCGGTGGCGGCGTCGGCTATGGGCAATGCCACGGAATGGTTCGACTACGGCGTGTACGCGGCGACAGCGAGCTACCTGACGGACGCCTTCTTTCCCGGCGATCTCGGCACGCTGGGCACGATGCTGGGTTTGGCGGTGTCGTTCCTCCTGCGCCCGCTCGGCGGCGCGGTGTGGGGGTCGCTCGGCGACCGCCTCGGCCGCAAAGCCGTGCTCGCCACGACCATCCTGCTGATGGCCGGAGCGACCGGGCTGATCGGGCTGCTCCCGACGCACAGCAGCGTGGGGGTTCTCGCTCCCGTGCTGCTGATCGCTCTGCGGGTCGTCCAAGGATTCTCAACCGGAGGCGAATATGGCGGTGCCGCAACCTACTTGGCCGAGTGCGCGCCCGACCGGCGCCGAGGCTTCTTCGGGAGCTTTCTGGAATTCGGGACCATGGGCGGCTTCGTCGGCGGCTCCGCGGTGGTGTTGCTCTGCCAGGTGACGCTGGGTTCAGCCGCAATGCACAACTGGGGCTGGCGCATCCCGTTTCTGCTGGCACTGCCGCTCGGGCTGATCGGCTGGTACCTGCGTGCCAAACTGGACGAGTCGCCGGTGTTCCGGGAGATGGCGGAGACCACGCCGGACCGCGGCAGGCTGCGCGAGGTGCTCACGGACTACCGGCGCGAGACTCTGGTGCTGATGGGCCTGGTGGTCGCACTGAATGTCGTGAACTACACGCTGCTCACCTACCAACCGGTGTATCTGGAGGAGCAGCTCGGGGTCGGCGAGTCCACTACCACCGCGATGATGCTGACCGGCCAGGTGGTGATGATGCTGGTGCTGCCCATGTTCGGCCGCTGGTCCGACCGCGTGGGCAGAAGGCCGATGTGGCGTTTCTCGCTACTGGGCATCATCGTGGCGGCGATCCCGATGTACTGGCTCATGGGACACGGAATCGGCTGGGCCATCGTGGGATTCGTCGTACTCGGGGTGCTCTATGTCCCGCAGTTGGCCACCATCACTGCGACCTTCCCCGCCATCTTCCCGACCCGGGTCCGGTACACCGGCTTCGCGCTCGGCTACAACGTCTCGACGGCGGTGGCAGGCGGCACCGCGCCGCTGGTCAATGAAGCGGTGATCAACACGACCGGGTGGACGCTGTTCCCGGCGTTCTACATGGTGTTCGCCGCCTTGGTCGGCCTCGCCGCCTGGACCGGTCTGCGCGAATCCGCGGGGCGATCCCTACGAGAGGACAGACAGCGGCTTGTCCCCCGCGGCGACGTTACGTCGCCGGGAGCGATCTCCGCGCTCTAGATTCTGGTGGCGAGGCCCTCGTAGTCGGTGACGAAGCCGTCGCTGTCGACGGTGAGGGTGGAACTGGCGACGGGCGACTGCACGTGCAGTCCGGCGGCGGCAACGGTATAGGTGAGATCCGCCTCGCGAACGGTGAGGTCCGGGAGGTAGACGTAGACCACGGGGAGCACCCCGCCCGCGCCGCCGGTGTGCAGGCCCAGGCGGCGGATGGGCAGGGCGTTGAAGAAGGAGCTCAGCACGACGTCCACGTCCAGCGCGCCGCCGAACCTGGAGCGCAGGCGGGACTCTCCGTCGCCGACCAGCCAATAGCCCTCGGTGTCGCGCTGGATCGACGTGTGCCGCTCCCCGCCCGCGACGCTGGTGCGCAGCGAAAGCCTGCGCGTCACTCCGGACTCGTCGGTGACCAGGTCGTACGAGGCGCTGAAGGCCGAGTGCTCGGCACAGTCGCCGCCGACGATCCGACCAGTGGCCTTGATCCGCCGCCCGGCAACCTGGACGCGCACCGACTCCATCCGCGGCGCGTTGCGGCCGCGGAAGGTCAACATCGCAGGCGGCCGGGCAGATGAGGTCACTCGTCTACGGTAGTCGACCGGATCACACCAGAGATTCCTGCCAGGCCGAGTGCAAGCCTGCGAAGGTCCCGTTGCCCGCGAGGAGCTCGTCCGGGCCGCCGTCCTCCACGATGCGGCCCGCGTCCAGCAACAGCACTCGATCGGCGATCGCGACCGTCGACAGACGGTGCGCGATGATGACTGCGGTCCGGTCGCGCAGGACCGTCTCCAGTGCCTGCTGAACCTGGCGTTCGCTCGGAATGTCCAAGCTGGACGTGGCCTCGTCGAGCACGATGACGGCAGGAGCGGCCAAGAAGACCCGGGCGAACGCGACCAGCTGGCGCTGCCCCGCCGACAGCCGGCCGCCGCGCTTGTGCACGTCGGTCCGGTAGCCGTCCGGCAGCGACATGACGAAGTCGTGCAGGCCAATGGCGCGAGCCGCCGCGACCACCTCCTCGTCCGCGGCATCCGGCTTGCCGAGGCGGATGTTGTCCGCGACCGACCCGCCGAACAGGTAGGACTCCTGGGTCACCATCACCACCCGCCTTCGCAGCTCGGCGTCGGGAATTCGGCGCAGATCCACACCGTCCAGGCTGACCGTGCCCGCGGTCGGATCGTAGAACCGGGTGATCAGCTTGGCCAGCGTGGACTTGCCCGCGCCGGTGGCCCCGATCAGCGCCACCACCTGGCCCGCCGGAATGTCGAGCGAAAACTCAGGCAGCACAACCCGGTCCGGAAGGTCGGCTGCCGGACCGGAGCCCGGCCCCGGGCGCGATTCGTAGCCGAAGCTGACGCCGCTCAGCGTGAGCGCACCCGCCGCCGGGCCGAGCTCGGCCGGCTCGGCGGGCTCCGGGACCGACGGCTCCTCCTCCAGGACTCCGGAGATCTTCTCCAGCGCCGCGGCGGCGGACTGGTAGGAATTGAACACCATCGCCAGCTGGTCCAGCGGCTCGTAGAACTCGTTGAGGTACAACAGGTATGCGGCCAGGACGCCGACCGCGACGTGCCCCTCGATCACCTGCCATGCGCCGACCAGCAGCACCACCACGGTGGTGATGTTGCCGATCATGCGCGTCGACCCCATGTAGTCGCCCATGCCGTGCATCGCGGCGGTGACCGCGCTGCGGTAGGCCTTGTCTTCCTGGGCCATGATCGCGGCGTTGCGCTGCTCGCGCCGGAACGCTTGCACCGCACGGATTCCCGTCATCGACTCGACGATCTGCACGATGACCTTGGCTATCGACGACCGGGTGCGGCGGTAGGCGCTGCGCTGCCTGCGCTGCGCCCAGCGCGTGACGAACACCAGCGGCACGAAGCCGAGCAGCACGATGGCGGCGAGCGGCGGGTCCAGCCAGATCAGCAGCGCCGCAATGGTGACCACCGAGAGCACCGCGCTCAACGCCTCGTTCAGCGCGCCCTCCAGCAGCTCCTCCAGCGTCTCGATGTCGCCGGTGAGCCGGGTGACGACCTTGCCGGAGGTGTACTTCTCGTGAAACCCGACGCTGAGCCGCTGCACATGCTCGAACAACCGCACCCGCAGGTCCAGCAGGACACTCTGGCTCAGCCTGCCGGAGATGCGCAGGAACACATAGGTGGTCAGCGCGCCGACGGCGGCCACCGCGAGGTACGCCGCGACCGTCCACGCCAGCGGGCCCCAGTCCCCGTGCCTGCCTTGCGGAATCCCGTGGTCCAATGCGCGGGCGACCAGCAGCGGGGTCGTCACCATCGCGGCGTTGTCGAGCACGATCAGCGCCAGCGCCGCCAGCGCCAGCGCGCGGTGCGGACGCAGCAGCGACGCCAGCAGCCGCCGCGACCGCCCGGCCAAGGCCAGGTTCGCCGCCTCGGTGATCTCCGCGTCCTCGTTCGCGACGCCGCGCCAGTCACTCATTCTGCCCACCTCCTGCCGGTTGCCGTGCGGGGCCGCCCATCAAGTCCCGATAGAGACCGCTGGTGGCCAGCAGCCTTTCGTGCGGGCCGTCGGCGACGATCCGGCCGCCCGCCAGCACGACCACGCGGTCCGCCAGCGCGGCCGTCGAGGGACGGTGCGCCACCACCAGGGTGGTGGCGCACCCCAGCGCCGAACGCAGCCCCGACTGCACCTTTTCTTCGGTGTGCACGTCCACCGCGGACAGCGGGTCGTCCAGCACCACCACGCCGGGCCGGTGCCGCGCGTGCAGTACCGCGCGGGCCAGTGCGAGCCGCTGCCGCTGACCGCCGGACAAGCTCATGCCCTGCTCACCGACGCGGGTATCCAGACCCCACGGCAGGCCTTCGACGAAATCGGCCGCATGCGCGACGCCGAGCGCCGCCCACACTTCGTCGTCGCCCGCCTCGGGCTTGCCCAGGGTGACGTTCTCCCGAACGCTGGCCGAGAACAGCACCGGATCCTCGAACGCGACCGACACCGCCGCACGCAGATCCGACACCCGCAGTCGGGCGATGTCCACGCCGTCGATCGTCACGGCCCCGCTGTCGACGTCGTAGAGCCGGGGAATCAGGTTGAGCAGCGCCGTCTTTCCGCTTCCGGTCGCTCCGACCAGTGCCACCATCTCGCCGGGGCGCACGGTCATCGACACGCCGTCCAGCACTGGTTTTCCCGCGGCCGGGAAACCGAACCGGACACTGTCCAACCGGAGTTCGCCGCGCAGCGGCTCCGGCAGCGCGAGCGGCTGGGCCGGGTCGGCGATGTCCACCGGCACGTCCAGGGTCTCGAAGTACCGGTCGGCGGCGGTGCGGGCCTTGTCGAACTCGGCGAGCAGGTACCCGGTCCAGATGATCGGCAGCAGCAGGAACGAGGCCAAGGTGATGCCCGCGACCAGGGCGCCCAAGGTCATCCGCCCGGTGGCCACGGCGTAGCCGCCGTAGCCGACGGCGAACACCAGCGCCAGCTTCGGCAGCCCCTGCACTGTCGACCAGAGCGCCGCCGTCAGCCGCGCCTTGTACAGCTGAGTGCCCTGCAGCAGCCGGGCCTGCTCGGTGAACCGGGCGGTGAGGAACGGCCCGCGGCCGAACGCCTTGAGCACCCGGATGCCCTGCGCGGACTCTTCCGCCGTGGTGGCCAGATCTCCGCCCTGGTCCTGCGAGCGCCGCGAGGCGCGGCTGTGCCTGCGCTCGAACCGTGCGCACAGCACCAACACCGGGATCGACACCAGCAGCTGTACCAGGCCGATCTGCCAGTTCATCAGGAACAGCGCGACCAGGCCGACCGGGTAGACGGTGGTGTTGATGAACAGGAACGGCCCGACGAACACCACGAACCGGCGCAGCGTCGAAAGATCGTCCACCAGACGGGAAATCAGCTGGCCGGACTCCCAGGTGTCGTGCACGCCGACCGACAGCGCCTGCAGCTTGGCATAGAGGGCCTCGCGCATGTCGGTCTCGATGCGCGAGCCGGGCCCGGCCACGAGCATCCGCCGGCCCCAGGTGGCCGCGGCGTCCAGTGAGCCGAGCAGGAACACCCCGAGCACCGGCCACACGGCGGCGGCGAAATCGCGGTGCGCGATGGGGCCGTCGATGATCCGCGCCGTCACCACCGGAATCGCGATGGCCGTCAGCAGGGCGATCAGCCCCGCGGCCACCCCCGCCGCCAACCGAAACCGGTGCGGTCGCAGGAACGGCCACAGCCGCGGCATCGATGCGCGGCGTTTGTCAGCAGCGGCCCGCGGCCGCCCGAGACTTCGGTCCTCCGACGCGGCCGCCGGACTCTCCACGGTGCTCGACATTTTTCCTCCCGACGCGGTGTCCTCCCACGACGATCGTGTCATCCCCCGCCGACAGTCCCAACCGATTTTCCGCACCGCTTAGTCCAGACCTAGTCCGGAACGACCCGTGAGGTGCGGTAGACGCAACACACGGGGCGTTCTGGGCTTCGGGTACCGCGGAGGAAGACGG
>JABFVX010000535.1 GCA_013362555.1 Mycobacteriaceae bacterium | reverse complement strand
CAGCGCCCCGGCCGCTACCGACCCGGCCAACACCGCGCGCCGGGTCGGCTCCACCCTGCCGTGATTCACCTCACGAACTATAGATTGCGGCATTGGGCTGACGAACGGGGCGTTCCGCCACCCCCGCGACTCCCGGAGTCACGGGGGCGCCCGGTCAGCCGACGGCGTGCCTGCCCGCGGCGAAGGCGAAATCGTCGGCGACCATCGCGGCCAGCTCGAGGAAGGCGCGGCGAGTCGGCTTCTCGACCAAGTCCAACTCGATCTCCGCGCCCTCGGCGAGGTGGTCGTCGTAGGGGATAACCTGCACGGCCCGGGTGCGGTCCAGGAACAGCCTGCGCAGCTGGTCGAGGTCCACCATCGACGAACCCTTGCGGGAGGCGTTCACCACGACCACGGTGCGCTCGACGAGTTTGCCGTAGCCGTGGTGCTCCAGCCAGTCCAGCGTGGCCGACGCGCTGCGCGCTCCGTCGATGGCGGGCGAGGTGACGAGCACCAGCGAGCTGGCCATGTCGAGCACGCCCTTCATGGCCGAGTGCATCAGTCCGGTGCCGCAGTCGGTGAGGATGATGTTGTAGAACGCCTGCAGGATGTCCACCGTGGCGCGGTAGTCGCCCTCGCTGAACGCCTCGGAAACGGCCGGGTCCTGTTCGCTGGCAAGAACTTCCAGCCGGCTCGGCGCCTGCGACGTGTGCGCCCGGACGTCGGAGTAGCGTCGGATGTTCCCGTCTTCCAACAGATTGCGCACCGTCGACCGAGTCTGGCGGGGCACCCGCTGAGCCAGCGTGCCCAGGTCCGGGTTGGCGTCGAGAGCGATGACCCGGTCGCCGCGCAGCGAGGCGAAGGTGGCCCCGAGCCCGATGGTGGTGGTGGTCTTGCCGACACCGCCCTTGAGCGACAGGATGGCGATCCGGTAGTCGCCGCGCACCGGCTGGTTGATCCGATCCACCAGTTCGCGGTGGTCCACGTCCGCGGGCGACTCGCCGGGGTTGAAGATGCCGCCGGTGACCTTGTGGATGGCCAGGCGCCAGCCGCTGCGCGGCGGCCGCTTCGCGCGCTTGAGCAGGTTCAGGTTGTTGACCCCGTTCGAGCCGGGGTGCCCTGTCACCGGCTGCTGGCCGGGCCAGGTCAAATGCGCAGGCGCGCCGGAGGATCCGGACGTCGTGCCGTGCGGCCTGCCCTGCCTGCTCGGTTGTTGCTGGTGCGCCGCCGGCGGCTCCCAGGTGTAGATGGGATTGGACTGCGGCTGCTCCGGCGGAGCCTGGTACTGTTTGCCGCCGTCCGCGGCGAACGGGGCGCGCCGGGCGGTGTCCGCACCGGCCGGGGCCGGCGGGCTCGGGTCGCCCGCGGGAACCGGAGTGCCCGGCGGCGCCTGGTGGCGGGGATTTTTGAGATACCCGTTGTCCGAAGGCTGTTCATCGGGGACCAGCGGCAGGTCCGGCTGTTGCACCGGCGCCTGCGGGGGTTGCTCGGCCGCGGGCAGTTCGGCCACTGTGGCCTTCTTCCGGGGTTCTGATTTGTTCGCTGAGGATTTCGCCTTCGGCTGGTTCTGCAGCCACGGAGGCGGCGGCGGACTGTATTCGTTTGTGGTCACGGTTGCACCCCATGCTCTAGCGAGCGAGATCGGTGAAATGTGGGTGTTGCGTACGCTAGCACCTCCGCGCTTGGCGAGCGTATGGTTCGCAACTCCTGATGCCGAGCGAATTTGGCCCAAACCACCGACCTGCAGCGAAACTGTGGCTACCTGATCGGAAATTCCGCGCGGCCCCGGCGCTTTGGCGTCCCACGGACCGAACGGACCACGAGACCCGAGAGAAGACCTGCGTACAGACACGGTCCCGCGCACCCCGAGCAACGATTGCTACAGAGTTGCCTGGTAAGCCGTGCGGCCCGATACCGAGGACCGAAGTCGTCCACAATGACCCATGACGTGCACCCAACGCACTCCACGGGCAGTCCTGGGGGCGGACCGCGTTCCCAAACACGTTCTCGCAGTGCGATTCAGTCCGCGAAGGGCGGATCGTCGATCGGGCACGTCGCACCGGCCGCCGGGAGCGCACCGGAGACGAGGTACCGCTCCTCGACCGCGACCGCGCAGCGGCTGTGGACATTGAGCGTGCTGTGCCCCGCGCCCTCCACCACGAGCAAGGCGCCGCGGCCGAGCTCGCGCAGCCCGGCTTGCGCCCCCGCCAGGCTGGTCGCCGGGTCATACCGGCTGTTGACCACCAGGACCGGCCCCGCGGTGTGCCGATTCCACGGTCCCGCATACGGCTGCACCGCGACCTGCGGCCAGTAGGCGCACGTCATGGTGTTGAACACCGAAACACGGCCGAACCAGGGGACTTTGCGGTCCTCGACCGGTGCGAGCGCGCTGTAGACGGACTGATCCCGCGGCACGACGCTGTCCGCACACTGGATCGCGTTGTACGCCTCGACGCTGTTGTCGACGTAGTTCGGCTCCGACGTGCCCGTGGCCGCGACCGTCACCGGGAGCTCCGGGGCGTCGGGGGGCGTGTCGTAGAGGCGCTGGAGGGTTTGTGCGGTCTGGCGCCAGTGCACCGGATTCGACAGGTCCGGGCCCGCCAGCCCGATCAGCGCCGAATAGTCGTAGCGCACCACCGCGCCCTTGTCGTCTCGGATCGTGATCGGGTGCGCGCGCACCCGATCGGCCAGTGCGGCCCACTTCGCCTTCACATCACCCGCGCCGAAAGCGCAGCCGGGCGGTCCGGCTGCCTGGCACTGGGCGATGAACTGGTCGAAGGTGCCTGCGATGCCCTGCGCCACGCCTTGGCGGGCATCCACCGGCATGGTGGTTCCCTGGCCGTCGTGCCCGACCGAGTTGCCCGCGAAATCCAGTGACCCGTCCAGCACCAGGGCCTTGGCTCGGCCGGGGAACAGGTTGGCGTACACCGCGCCGACGTAGGTGCCGTACGAGATTCCGTGGTAATACAGCTGCTGGTCGCCCACCGCGCGGCGCAGCAGATCCAGATCCCGCGCGGTGTTCACGGTGGACATGTGGGGCAGCAGCGCGCCCGCTCGGGCCGCACAGCGCCGCGCGAGGTCATTCGAGGCGGCGTAGAACGCGGGCTCGGCAGCCGCAGAGCTCGGCAGCCGCGGGAAGTTCGCGAGATAGGCGTCCTTCTCGGCCTCGGTTGCGAAACACCGCACCGCAGTGCTTCGCGCAACGGCGCGCGGATCCCACGACACCAAGTCGAATCGCGCACGCATCTCGTCGGAGAACATGAAGTTCCACATCGCGCTGGCGCGCAGCATGGTGACTCCGGAAGCGCCGGGGCCGCCGTAGTTGACGAACAGCGAGCCGATCCGCCGCGCCGGATCCGCCGCGGGCCGCTTCAGCAGCGCCAAGGAGGCCGTCGCGCCGTGCGGATCGGCATAGTCCAACGGCACTGTCGCGGTGGCGCACTGGAATCCGTCGCCGCAGTCCGACCACTCCAGCACCGGCGTCGACGCCGCCTCCGCCTGCGGGTCGAGGAATGACCCGCCGTTGTCCGGCGCGGGCGCCGCGGCGCTCCCGCAGCCCGCCGCCAGTACTGCCGCGCCGAGCAGCGCCGCCAATGCCAACCGGCGCCGAGGCAGCGCTGTCGCACGTCGGCACCCGCGTCGGATCGGCACCAACCTATGGTCGCCTGGAATCCGTCCCGCGTCCCGTCAAAAACGGACGTCCAGAACGACCCATCTGTTGCGTTGGGCGCACGTCATGGGTCGTTGTGGACGTCATTGGAGGCGAGGCCGGCGAAAAGTGATATCACTATGACATACTTGGGATATCTGATCGGCGAGGGAGGAAACTATGTCCGAGACGGAGTATGTCGAGCGGGTGGCCCGGGGAGCGTCGGGGTGGCCGGTGCTCGGCGCGGCGGTCACGCTGTTTCTCGGAGGCGGTGCGGCGGTCGCGGGCGGGGTGGTCCTGCACAGTGCGGCAGGCGCCGCGGTCGCGGCGGCCGGGGCGCTGGCGGCGGCGGCCGGGCTGGCGCTGTGCGCCGGCCTGACGCCAGTTGCCCCAGGCCAGGCGCGGGTCGTACAGCTGCTCGGCCGGTATGTCGGCACCGTGCGCGAGGATGGGCTGCGGTGGGTCAACCCGCTGACCACCCGACGGCAGGTGTCGACCCGAGTGCGCAACCTGGAGACCGAGAAGCTGAAAGTCAATGACGCCGACGGCAATCCGATCGAGATCGCCGCGGTGGTCGTCTGGCAGGTCAGCGACTCCGCCAAGGCGGTGTTCGCGGTGGACGACTTCGAGGAGTTCGTGGCGATCCAGACCGAGACCGCCGTTCGGCACATCGCGGGCAGCTACCCCTACGACGCCCACCACCCGGACAGCCTGTCGCTGCGCGACAACGCGGACGAGATCACGGGCAAGCTGTCCGCGGAGATCGCCGCGCGGGTGGCCTCGGCGGGCGTGAGCATCGTCGAGTCCCGCATCACCCGGCTGTCCTACGCCCCGGAGATCGCCCAAGCCATGCTGCGCCGCCAGCAGGCCGCCGCGGTGGTGGCGGCCCGGCGCCAGATCGTGGACGGCGCCGTCGGCATGGTGGAGTCGGCGCTGACCCAGCTGTCCGAGCGCGACGTGGTCGAGCTGGACGAGGAGCGCAAGGCCGCGATGGTCAGCAACTTGCTGGTGGTGCTGTGCGCGGACCGCGACGCCCAGCCCGTGGTCAACGCCGGCTCGCTGTACCAATAGCCGATGCCGGTCGAACGCAAGAAGCTGCTGCTGCGCCTCGACCCGGCGGTCCACGACGCCTTGGCGCGGTGGGCCGCCGACGAGCTGCGCAGCACCAACGCCCAGATCGAGTTCCTGCTCCGCCGCGCCCTCACAGACGCGTCGCGCCTGCCCCCAAAGTCCTGAAGCCCGGAGTCCGGTATGGGTCCTTCATTCACTGCGCCTGAATGCGGGACCCATGCCGGAACCGCCGGAGCGGGACCTCAGGAAGCTCGGTTCACCGCGCTTACCACCGCGCGGAGCGAGGCGGTGGTGATGGAGGTGGCGATGCCCACGCCCCAGACGACCTTGTCGTTGACGGCGACCTCCACGTAGGCGGCGGCTTTGGCGTCGTCGCCCGCGGACATGGCGTGCTCGGAGTAGTCGAGGACGCGCACGTCGTAGCCCACCGTGGACAGCGCGTCGACAAACGCGGCCAGCGGACCGTTGCCCGCACCGGAGATCTCGTGCTCGACGCCGTCCACCAACACCACGGCACGGATCTGGTCGACTCCGTCGTCGGTCTCGGATGCGGTGACCTTCTGGCGCATCCGCTCCAGCGGCAGGATCGGGCGCAGGTACTCGTCGGAGAAGATGTCCCACATCTCCTTGCTGGAGACCTCGCCGCCCTCGGAGTCGGTGATCTGCTGCACCACCCGGGAGAATTCGATCTGCAGCCGCCGCGGCAGCACGAGGCCGTGGTCGGCCTTCATCAAGTAGGCGACGCCGCCCTTGCCGGACTGCGAATTGACCCGGATGACCGCCTCGTAGGTGCGGCCCACGTCTTTCGGGTCGATCGGCAGGTAGGGCACCTGCCACAGAATGTCGTCCATGTCGGCGTCGGCGGCCTCGGCGTCCACCTTCATCTGGTCCAGGCCCTTGTTGATGGCGTCCTGGTGACTGCCGGAGAAAGCGGTGTAGACCAGGTCGCCGCCGTACGGGTGCCGCTCCGGCACCGGCAGCTGGTTGCAGTACTCGACCGTGCGGCGGATCTCGTCGATGTCGGAGAAGTTGACCTGCGGGTCGACGCCGCGGGAGAACAGGTTCATCCCGAGGGTGACCAGGCAGACGTTGCCGGTGCGCTCGCCGTTGCCGAACAAGCAGCCCTCGATGCGGTCCGCGCCCGCGAGATAGCCCAGCTCGGCGGCGGCCACCGCGGTGCCGCGGTCGTTGTGCGGGTGCAGCGACAGCACGATCGAATCGCGGCGGGCCAGGTTGCGGCTCATCCACTCGATGGAGTCGGCGTAGACGTTCGGAGTGGCCATCTCCACCGTGGCGGGCAGGTTGACGATCATCGGCTTGTCCGGCGTCGGCGCGATGATCGCACTGACCGCGTCGCAGACGTCCTTGGCGTACTCCAGCTCGGTGCCGGTGTAGGACTCCGGCGAGTACTCGTAGCGCCACAGCGTGTCCGGGTAGCGCTTCTCGATCTGCAGGCACAGGGTCGCGGCGTCGGTGGCGATCTTCTTGACCGCCTCGCGGTCGGCCCGGAACACCACCCGGCGCTGCAGGATCGACGTCGAATTGTAGAAGTGCACGATCACCCGCGCGGCGCCGGAGCAGGCCTGGAACGTGCGCTCGATCAGCTCGGGCCTGCACTGGGTCAGCACCTGGATGGTGACGTCGTCCGGGATCGCGTTGTCCTCGATGATCTCGCGGACGAAGTCGTAGTCGGTCTGGCTGGCCGACGGGAAGCCGACCTCGATCTCCTTGTAGCCCATCCGGACCAGCAGGTCGAACATCCGGCGCTTGCGGGCCGGACTCATCGGGTCGATCAGGGCCTGGTTGCCGTCGCGCAGGTCGACCGCGCACCACATCGGCGCCCGCTCGGCCACGCGCTGCGGCCACGTGCGGTCCGGCAGCGACACCGGCTCTACCTCGTCGGCGAACGACCGGTATCGGAACACCGGCATCGACGAGTCGCGCTGCGTGTTCCACGCGGGCTGGTCGGCCGGGGCGGGCTTGGACGGCGCGGTGATGGACCTGACGGCGGAGATGTAGGCGTCGGACGCGGCCGACTGCTTCTCGAACATCTCTTTTCCAATCATGGTGGCTTCTCCAACTGTGTTCTGGTTCGAGCCCCTCCCGGGGTCGGCCGGCACGTCAAGCCCCGCGGCGGGACGCCGGTCCGGTTCAGACCCCGCCGCGGCAGCCGAGAAGCAGGATGCGCGCCATGATGGCTGCAAGTGTACAGGTCACGATTCCGACCCCGAGGCCGGTCTCGCCATACGATGGCTACATGCGCGCAACCGTGAAGGTCGGCTTCGTCATCGCCGCGATCGCCGCCGCGGCGGGCTGCTCGTCGGACGCAGGCGACGACCCGGCCCCGCCGGCGCCGCAGGCCACTCCGATGGGCCGGACCTTCCTGTCCACCGCGGTGCAGGGCCAGGCGATTCCGGGCGGCGGGCCACTGGAGCTGCGGTTCTTCGACGGCCGCGTTTCCGCCTCCGCGGGCTGCAACACCTCCAACGGCGAGGCCCGCTTCAAGGCGGACGTGCTCGAGGTCGGTCAGCTCGGCACCACGCTCCTCGGCTGCCCCGGCGCCCGCGCACAAGCCGACGAATGGCAGAACTCCCTGCTGAAGGCGTCGCCGCACTGGAAATTGGAGGGCAATACGCTCACTCTCGCCACTGCCGACCGCACCGTGACGCTGCTGGACAAGAAGGAAGCCAAGCCGGACAAGCCGATCGTCGGCACTACGTGGGCGGTCACGTCGCTGCTGCAACCCGACGCGGCGGTCACCTCCGCGGCGCTGAACCGCGTGCAGCCGACCATCCTGATCGACAAGGACGGCAAGGTGACCGGCAGCGGCGGCTGCAACCGCCTGACGGGCAGCGCCGAGGTCGCGAAGGACGGCGCCGAGATCACCTTCCGCCTCGGCAGCACGAAGATGATGTGCGAGAAAGACGTGATGGAGATCGAGAACCACCTCACCAGGGCACTCGGCGGGACAGTCACCGCGGCGGTCGACGCCGACACCCTCACGCTCGAGAACCCCGCCACGGACACCGGGCTCGTCCTGCGGGCACGGCCTGCCTCCTAGTCCGGCCTGCGCATTCTGCCGGGTCTGAAGGCGACACACAGTGCCTCGAAATTGTGCGTTTGCGCCCCTTTTCGAGGGTCCGGGTGCGCTCTCCGCAGTGGTGGCGCGGGTGGCGGGCCCGGACCCACAGGTATGTCACAAGCGCCGCATTTCACATGCTGACTCCGTCGCTTACATCAGTTGACCTGCACCGCACGTGGTTGCGGGAAAGTATCTGTATTGCATTGGAACTGAATTCCGCGCCGCAGCCCGAAAAGCGCGCCGCAGTCCGCCGAACTCCCGCCGACTCTGCACCGAAGCAACGGTGAATATCGGCGGTCGCCAATCGGTTCCGGAAGTCTGTGCCGCTGGGTGGACCAGCCGAAACAGCCCCTGCCACGGGGTATTCCCCACTGTGACGCGGAAGGGTTGCTGCACTCCAGCGCATTTGGTTATATATCTTGCCGCGATGACTTGTCGCCGAATATCCGGCTGCGGCAAGCGAGAGGATGAGAGTTCGGTATGGCGAATCGCCGTCTGGTTCTGTCTTTGGGGCGTAGCCCGTTGCGTATGACCGCAATTGCGGTACCGCTAGTAGCGGCCGTGATGTCGGCGACGCTCGGCTCCGCTGCGCCCGCACAACCCGGGCCGAGCAGGCCACAGCCCGGCCCGAGTCACCCCAACGCCCAGGCCGCGCCCAAACCCGCGCAGCCGGGACCGAGCAAATCGCAGCCCGGCCCGAGCACCAAGCAGGCCCAGGCGCCCGCGCGGCCCGCACCCAAGGTGCAGGCCGCGCCGCACCGCCCGGCGGTGCAGCCGCCGAAGGTGCAGCAGGCCGGGCCGGTGAAGCCGGCGAAGCCGAGTACACCGCAGGTGACGCAGGCGTTCGCCGCGCCGCCCGGCATGGTGCGGATCGGCGACATCGTCACTCCGGCCGAGTGGATGCCCGCCAACACCCGCGACCAGATCAACACCGCGACCGCGGGCACCGCGACCCAGGTCAGCGCGGCCGTCCGCTCGACGGGCGCACCGGTCGAGAAGGCGGACCGAGTCGGCTCCAGCGCCACCAGCGGCATGGCGGCGGGCATCGCCGTGGCCGCCGCCCCCGGCGTGGTCGGCGGCGGTCTGCTCGGCGCGGTGTCCGGCGCGCTGCTCG
>JABFVX010000065.1 GCA_013362555.1 Mycobacteriaceae bacterium | reverse complement strand
GAATTGCGATCCGGGAATTCCAGGGCGAGGGCCGAGCGGCTCACTTTCGCCCGTGCTGGCCGCCGGTGCGGGTCACATCGCGGCCGGATTCGGCGGCCAACCGGCCAGCTCGATCCTGCCAGAGGCTCACTGCGCGGGAGTGCGGTGGCCTGGAGCGACGTTTTCCTGGCCAGCGACCTCCCGCGCTTCGCTGGATGAAGGGAAACCGTTCAAGCTAGATTCGCCTGTCAGCAGCGGGTTGCTTGTCAGTGCTGTGAGGCCGACCTCAGCGCGAGCGGTGTTGATGAAGTCGTACTGTGCGGCATAGAGCTCCGCGAACAGTGCTGGATCTACAGCATCTGCGGAGGTCGTAGACCGTGCAGCCGCGATCTGGCGGACGGCTGAAACCACTCTCGATGCAGCGAGCTTGCTTGCGTCCGACTCGCAAACGAGTCGCATCGAGGCCATCGCAGCTTCAAGCCGCTCTTTGTACGGACGCCCTGCTCCGTCGAAGAAGGGCATCAACTCAGGAACTCGCGGGTGCTGCCGCACCATGATGTTTGCAGTAGGTTCGAGCGCGAATGCGACGTACTCGCGGTACGCGGATACGAACTCGGTGTAGGTCGAGAGTCGAATGTCTCGCCACTGTCGGGCATGTTCACGCTGCCACTGCCGGTCTTGGTTGCGGATGGTGATCCAACCGCCGACAAGAACGCCTATGAGCGCCGCCACTGCCGTTACCAACGTACTAACCACGTCCACGCACTCCCTTCCCCTCCAACGTCATTCGACGTAATCATGTCCCAGTCCGCGCTAAGCCATCGCGCAATATGCAGGATTCGCCCCGAATGAGGCACGGCGATCGTCCTGTTCATTAATTGATGCATTCTTGGACGCCGACGCGCTGGATCATCGCTGGTCAACGATGTTTAGCCCGGTCCCCTTGTCCATCAACGGCCCATTTGCGGACACCGCGCGGAGCATGGGTTTCAGTGCGTCGTGGTGGTGAGGTAGTCGTGCCCGCCGACAAGGAAGGTGTGCCCGTTGGCGGCCGGGGTGTCGATCGCGGCGACGATGGCCCCGGCGAAGTCGTCGACGGTGGGCAGGGGCCCGTGTGTTCGGCGGGCGGCGACCGCGGCGGGGTCCCGGCGTTCCAGGAGTCGGATGATGATCGTCCCGTCGATCATGTCGCCGGAGACCACCACGAACCCGACGCCGCGGTCGGTGAACTCGGGAATCAGAGCGCGCAGGGCGTCCTCGCCGGCGCGTTTGCTCGCGGCGATCGGCTCGTACCCATCGGGCAGGGGCGCGCCGTCGGTGTGGAAGTGCGCCTGGTGGCTGGTGACGAACACGATCCGCCCACCGGACGGTATGAGCGGCAGGGCGAGAGTGGCGAGCCGGACCTGGGCGTCGCGGTTCAGGCGCAGGGCGTAGCCGGGGTCGGCGCCACGTTCGAGTCCGCCCGAGGCGTTGAGCACGAGCACGTCAAGGCGGCCGAACCGGTCACGGATGTGGTCGACCATCTCTGTGACCACGGTGTCGTCGGACAGGTCCGCCCCGACAGCCGAAGCACTGCCGCCGGCGCCGATGATCGCGTCGACCACCGTCTGCGCTCTTTTGATCTTCTCGCGGTAGTTCACCAGGACGTGGGTGTCCGGGGCGGCCAGCTGCCGGGCGGTGGCGGCACCGATTCCGCGGGAGGCGCCTGTCACCAGCACGATTCGGCGCGTCGACGTGTCCGCATGGTCCATCGGGTGTTCTCCTCACTCGGGCCCGGGTGCTTCTAATCGAGAAGCAACTATGGTGCTTCGAAATGAGAAGCGCAAATGATCGCGGCGCGGCCGGATCGCGTCGGTGCTGGCGGCGATCGACCTGCTGGGGCAGCGGTGGATGCTGCGGGTGGTGTGGGAGCTCGAACCTGGGCCGCTGGGGTTTCTGGAGCTGCGGCGGCGGATGGGCAACTGCTCGTCGAGCATGTTGTCGAACCGGCTCCAGCAACTCCAGGCGGCCGGCCTGCTGGAAAAGCACGGCCCGAAAGGCTCCTATGAATTGACCATCGCCGGAGTCCGTCTCGGAGAGGCCCTTCAATCACTGTGGAACTGGTCGGAGATCTGGACCGATCGGCCCGACGACTTCCGCTGGCCCTGAACCACGCGGGCTCTGCCCAACGCGACGAACTTCAGCTGTCCATCAATTGATCGTT
>JABFVX010000219.1 GCA_013362555.1 Mycobacteriaceae bacterium | reverse complement strand
GCTGCGGGTGTCACCGCGCGAAACGGGTGTGAAGTCTGGGTCGTTCCGGACGCTGCGTCAGGTCTCAGAGCCATTTGCTGCGCCGGAAGACGACGAACAGGCCCGCGCACAACGCCGCCATCGTGAACAGCACGGCCGGATAACCCCAGGGTTGGCGCAGTTCCGGCATGTGCTCGAAGTTCATTCCGTAAATGCCCGCGATCATCGTCGGCACCGCGAACATGGCGGCCAGCGCGGAAATCTTGCGCATGTCCGTATTCTGCTGCACGGCGATCTTGGCGAGCGCGGCGCCGACGAGCCCGCTGAGTGAATCGTCGAAGTCGTTGACGCGCTCGGCGACGGCGGTGTGGTGGTCGCTGACGTCGCGAAGGTACCGCCGCACCTCCTTGGGCAGCGGCATTTCCGGCTGGACCAGCAGCTGCAGCGGAACCGCGAGCGGATTGACAGCCCTGCGCAGTTCCATGATCTCGCGTTTGAGCTGGTAGATCGGCTCGATCGCGATCTTGGTGCCCGGGGTGAACACCTCTTCTTCCATCAGGTCGACGTCGGCTTGCAGCGATGCGACCACGTCGACGTAGGTGTCCACCACGTAGTCGGCGACCGCGTGCAACACCGCGCCGGGTCCGAGCCGGAGCCGATCCGGATCGGCCTCCAGTTCCTTGCGCACGCCGGACAGGCCCGAGTGCTCGCCGTGCCGGACCGCCACCACGAAATCGGGGGCCGTGAAAACCAGAATTTCGCCGGTCACGACAATCTCGCTGACACTGCGCAACTCGTGCTCGACGTAGGCCACGGTGCGCATGACGGTCACCATCACATCGTCGTAGCGCTCGAGTTTGGGCCGCTGATGCGCGCGCACCGCGTCCTCGGCCGCCAGTGCGTGCAGTCCGAAGGTCGCGGCGATGTCGGCCATCGCCGCCTCGTCCGGCTCGTGCAGGCCCACCCAGACGAATCCGGCCCCGCGCGCCCGGACCTCCGCCAGCGCGACCTCCGGCGTGGTGCAGCCGGGCGCCCGCTTGCCGTCCAGGTACGCGGCGCAGTCCACAATCGCCGATGTCAGGAGCACGCCACGATGCTAGATCACGGCGCGAGGCGCACCCGCGCGCACATATATTGAGGTCGGACCCGCTGCGGTGGCAGTCTAGTGACATGGCCGATGAACGGGAAGTCCCCACCGAGGTGCTGCCGGACGACGCGAACGAGTCGCCGGCAGAAGCCAACAAACGAAAGTTCCGTGAAGCTCTCGAGCGTAAGAACGACCACGTCAAGGCCGGGACGGCAAGCAAGAACGCCGCAAAGGTCCGCGGCGCGCATGCCCAGGCGGGCGGCAAGCGCACCTTCCGCCGCCGAGCGGGAGGATAACCGAGCGGTTTCCGCGTTCCCGACCTCCAGAACGACCCATGAGTTGCGCTCAACGCACGTCACGGGTCGTTCTGGAGTCAGGGATCCCACGGATCGGGCCCAGCGCCGGGTTCGACGTGGTCGAGATTGGCGATTCGCGCTGTCGACGCCATCAACCGCTGGCGGTTGGCTTCGACCGGCCTGTCGTAGTACGCCTGCGCCGCGGCCTTCTGTTCTTTCGCCAATTCGCTGCCGATGAACCAGCGAGTATCGCGGCCGACGCTGTTCCATTGGTCCGGCGTGATCGCCGACCGCAACGCCACCTCCGAATCCCAGTTCTGGCGAACCGTTCTCACGAAGTCGTGATCTATGATCGCGCCGGCCGCAGGCGCGTTGGTGTGCCGTTCGAACCGGTTCGCCGACACCACGGCCTGGGCGGCGAACGCCATGTGGTTGCGTTCGCCGACGTGGTTCTCCACCGCGCGGGCCGACGCGACGGCCCGCTGGAGCGGGCCGAAGCCGAATGGGTTGGTGGACATGCTCGCCCGCTCGATGGACAGGGCGCGGAGCGCGTCGTTCGTCATCTGGTGGTTGGCGCCGGAGGCGACGAGAGCCCCGGCCAGACTCGAATCGGGAACTCGGGCGTGACCGAGGCCGTCGAGGGCGTTCGCGACACCCAATTCGGCGTCGATGCCGCCCGCCCCCTCGGCCCGCATCAAGGCCATGAGCCGCCAGTTCGCCCGGGACATCCCGGCCCAGCCTTCCCGCTCCAGCCGATCTGGAGCCATGCCGATGTTGGCCATGTCGACGACCTTGCGTCCGCGCGCCAGCGGGTTCAACGGGTTCAACGTCCCCGCGGCGAGCCACGCCGCAATCGGCGACGAGTTGATCGTGCTGAGCGCGGCCAGCCCCGTCATAGCCCCGTTGATCGCGCCCGCGGGGTGTCCGGCGCCGGACCCGAGGGCCGCGCCGCCAACGCTGTCCGCAGCCGGCCGCTTGCCCTGCGCGGCCAGCGCGAACCGGTTCGCGATCCAGTCGTTGCCATTGCGAAGACTCCTGCTGAGATGTCTCAGCTGCGTGATCGCGACGATCTCCACGACGCCGGCGATGACGATCACCGCCATGACCTGTCCGCCCGCCTGTGCGAACAGGTTTCCCAGGAAGAGCAGGTAGACGCCCAGGAACGAGGTGAACGCGGCCATCCGCCCGGCCGCGATGAAGACGTCGACGACGTTGCGGACCAGGAACGTCTGTGAAGGGCCGTACACGAACCCGCTGGCCGCGAACCCGAAGATCGACATGAACCAGTGATAGATCGCGTCCAGGGCCGTCCTGACGACCTTGATTCCCAGGTAGGCCGCGAACACCAGCAGGATGCCGGAGCAGATCAGCAGCATCAGTCCGGTGCTGGCCTGACCGAGCGTGGGGTTGTCGGCCTTGGCCAGCGCGGCGACGTCACCGCACCGGCGCATACCGTGCTTCACCGCCCCCTCGTTGCCGCTCATCACCCCGGCCGACCACGCCGACCGGCACCCGGGCTGCTGGTCCACCACGTGCCCGAAGTTCCACACTTGCAGCGGCCGTCGAGCGAAATTGTCGGCCAGATTCTCCTGCATCGTCGTGACCAACCGGCGCGGATCGGGGTGGTCACTGCCGTTCAGTCCCGCCGCAACCGAGATCCCGAGGTCGCGCCCCTTGGTGAGCAGTCCGTTCGACGACAACACGTCGTCGAGAGGATTGACCAAGAACAGCGGGCCGATGATCGCCACGCCCAGCATCGTCACGATCTGCGTCGCGGCCTTCGCGTGATAGCCGCGCACGACGAACCACCCCACGAAGAAGGCGCCGATCGAGGCCCCGGTGGCCAGCATCAACGGCGTCGCCACCTGACCGGTGAGCGCGTCGGCCACGCCCTGCAGCGCCGACGCGAACGCATCCAGCCACCGGAAACTCAAGGCATACCCGGTCATCCAGATGGCCGTCGTCACAATGGCGATGTAGCCGGTGAACTCGACGCCGATAAACGCCCAGACAACCGTGGCGCCGGGGTTCGTCGGGCCGCCGTGGTTGCTGGTGAACAGGTAGTTCGAGACCGGAACTCCCGACGAGTCCCGAATTTTCATCCAGCTGAGCCCGTCTATCTGCGACACGCCGCCGGTCGCCGTCGAACCGCTCTGCGCGGTTGCCACCGCGCCCAATGCCCCCGGAAGCACGAACAGCACGAAGAGCAGCAACAGCACCCGCGCCGTCCAGCGCCGTCGCCGGGTTGCGGCTATCCACTCTCGATACCGTCGCACAGTGCGCCCGAGCTGCCATCGCGCGGGATCCCAGAACTCCCACGCCCAGGCTCTGGCATTCACCGAGACCGCCACAATGACTGCGGCGCGGCCGATTCCGGCAGCGGTTCGACACGGCCGAAAGGCGGCCGCGGGGCATGTGACGACAAAGCTGAACCTCGAAGCGCTGGTGGACCGGTCGACCGCCAACTCGTCGAAGCGGCCCTACATCATGCTCCGTCGAACTCGCCCAGCAGTCACCCGTTCGACTCAGACAGATTCTGACCGCCCACCCAAAATCCAGAACGGCCCGTGAGTTGCGTTGGGCGCAACTCACGGGCCATTCTGGACAAACGTGGTGGAGCTAAGGGGAATCGAACCCCTGACCTCTTCGATGCGAACGAAGCGCGCTACCAACTGCGCTATAGCCCCGCGCTCGGCCTCTCGACCGCGCTTGGACACTGTAGCAAACCGCCCGCGGAAGATCCGAATCGTATCGTTGAGCTGCGCTTATTCGCCGACGACCCGCGGCAGGCCCGCGTCGTTCGACTGGGGGCGGACGGCGTCCGGGCGGTACGGGTCGAGATGGTCGAATGCTGGGTCTTCGTCGTCGGTGTCCAGAACGACCGCGCCGCTGGGGCGGCGCCGGGGATGGGCGTGGCCGCGCGGCTCCCGCGTGCGGGTCCGGGTTGCCTTGGTGGTGCGCCTACGTCGAATGTCCTCCTCGTAGCGCACCTGTTTGCGCAGGTAGGACAGGTAGCAGCCGAGGGCGCCCGCGCAGGCGAGGGACAGCAGCCAGGCTTGGGGCGCGGCGGCGACGCCCATCACGCCGAAGATGACGGCGCCCACCAGCAGGAACAACGCCGCACGCTGGCGGAATCGGTATCGGGCCGCCCGCGCGAGGGCGTCGGCTTCGGGATCGAATCCGCCGCGGCCGCGGCGGTCCGGCACGAACTCCGGCTCCCACTGCTCGTCTTGCGGATCCATGTCTTCCTCCGGCCGGTCGCCCGGTTGGGCGCGGCCGCTCGCTCCTTCGCCGATCTCGTCGCCGCCGCGGTGCAGCACGCGGGTGGACAGCGCGGTGTCGCTGATTCCGCGGACCCGCGGGTGCCGTGTGGCGAGCATCGGGACGAGCCAGAAGAGCCAGAGCACCACGAGGCCGATCCACAGGATCGAATTCGGCATCGCGACACACCACCTCCGATCCGTTCTCAACCCGACGCGCCCAGGCTAAGTCGGCCGCCCAGCCATCCTCCCCCGACGCGCCGAGCCTAGGTGCACTTTCGTCGCTCACGCCACAGTTAGACTGCCCCGCTACCTGCGAAAGCAGTTACGGTCACCAACTGGCTTTGCCCGCTCGGACCACGCGGTCGCAGACGGAGCCGGGGACTTCCTCGGTGGTGATGGCGACCAGGATGTGGTCTCGCCAGGCGCCGTCGACGTCGAGATAGCGCTGCAGGATGCCTTCTTCGCGGAAACCGACTTTGCGCAGCACCGCTTGGCTGGCCAGGTTCTCCGGACGCACGGTGGCCTCGACGCGGTGCAGCCGAGCTGGACCGAAACAGTGGTCGACCCCGAGCGCGAGAGCCGCGGTGGCGACGCCTTTCCCGTTGTGCTCCTTGGCAACCCAATACCCGATCCAGGCCGATCGCAGCGCCCCTCTGGTGATGTTGCCGACGGTCAACTGGCCGCAGAACACGCCGTCGAGTTCGATGGCGAGCGGGATCATCCGGCCTTTGCGGGCCTCGCTGCGCAGGCTCGACCACAGCGGCGGCCAGTTGGACAGGTGGTTGCGCGATTCCCACGAGCCCTGCCCGGTGGGTTCCCACGGCTCCAGATGACCCCTGTCCTGCATGCGAATTCGGCTCCACGTCCCGGCATCGGACAGCTTGATCGGGCGCAGCCGGACCCGGCCCCCGGCCACGTGGATCGGCCCGAGCGTGGCGGTCCAGCCGGGGTGAGCGCTCATCCGCGCTGGGCCAGGAACATCACGTCGACCTCGTCCCCGGCGCGGAGTTCGGTGACCTCGGGCTCCACCAGCATGAGGCAGTTGGCGTCGGTCAGCGCGGCGGGCAGGCACGACGAGCTCGCCGCCGCGCCCAGCTCCCGCACGAGGTATTCGCCGGTCGACTCCTCCCGCATCAGCTGGCCGCGCAGGTATCCGGCGCGGCCGGGAATAGAGACGACCGGCGACAGCGTGCGGGCCCGGACGAGGCGGCGCATCGGCTGCCGTCGGCCCAGCGCGATCCGGATCAGCGGCCTGATCATCACCTCGAAAACCACCAGCGCGGCAAGCGGACTCGACGGCACCAGGAACGTCGGCACCTCGTCGCGGCCCAGCGCGCCGAAACCCTGCGCCGAGCCGGGGTGCATGGCGACCCGGTCCACCCCGAACTCGCCCAGCTCCGACAGCGCCGCGCAGATGTCGTCGCAGAGCGCCCCGCCCACGGGGCCGGAAATGACCACGATCTCCGAGCGGACGAGCTGACTTTCGACGACTTCGCGCAGCCGGTCCGGGGACACCACGCCGACTCGGTTCACGTCCGCGCCCGCGTCGCGTGCGGCGGCGGCGAGCGCGTAGGAGTTGACGTCGTACACCTGGCCCAGGCCGGGTGTACGGTCGACGTCGATCAGCTCGCCGCCGATGGCCAACACCGACAGCCGCGGCCGCGGGTGCACCAGCACCCGGTCTCGGCCGACCGCCGCCAGCAGACCCACCTGCGCCGGGCCGATCGTCGCGCCTGCCGTGACCGCGACGTCGCCGGGCTGAACGTCCTCGCCGAGCCTGCGCACGTAGTCCCCGGAGCGCACCGGCTTGTAGACCTGCACCCGGCCCTGGCCCCGGTCGGACCAGTCGATGGGCAGCACGGCGTCCGCGAGGGTCGGCAGCGGGGCGCCGGTCGCGACTCGCACGGCCTGACCCGGCTGGAGCCGGTGCGGCTGCCGGGAGCCGGCGTCCACGCTGCCGACGACCGGCAGCACCACTTCGCCGGAATCCTCCGCGCCGAAGTCCATGCCTGCCCGGGACACGTCGATGCTGCGCACCGCGTAGCCGTCGATGGCGGACTGGTCGAATCCCGGCAGCGGGCGTTCGGCGACCACGTCCTCCGCGCACAGCAACCCGTGTGCCTCGGTGATCGCGACCCGGGCCGGGCGCGGGGCCACGGCCGCCGCGGTTACCCTGGCCTGCTGATCGGAAACCTCTCGCATGCCTTACTCATCTGTGGTGAGCTGCGGAGACCAGTCCGCACTGAGTCGGTGCGCCAGCCACTCCCGCAGCGACGGGCCATACTCTTCGCTGTCCAACGCGAAGTCAACCGCAGCACGCAGGTAGCCGCCGGGATTTCCGAGGTCGTGTCGCGCGCCGCGGTGCACGACGACGTGCACCGGGTGCCCCTCGGCGATCAGCAGCGCGATCGCGTCGGTGAGTTGCAGCTCGCCGCCCGCACCCGGGGTGATGCGGCGCAGCGCGTCGAAGATGGCCCGGTCCAGAATGTAGCGGCCCGCGGCGGCGTAGCAGGACGGCGCCTCGTCGCGCTTGGGCTTCTCCACCATTCCCTTGACCCGCAGCACGTTCGGGTTCTTGGCGTCGGGCAGGGCCGCCACGTCGAACACCCCGTAGGCGCTGACCTGGTCTTCGGGCACCTCGATGGCACACAGGACCGTGCCGCCGCGGCGCCGCCGCACCCGGCTCATCACGTCGAGCACGCCGCGCGGCATCACCAGGTCGTCGGGCAGCAGCACGGCGATCGCGGCTTCGTCGTCCTCGAGGACGGGCTCGGCCTGGGCGATGGCGTGGCCGAGGCCGAGCGGCTCCTCTTGCACCACCGACGTCACGTCGAGCAGGCCGGGCGCCTTGCGCACCTTTTCCAGCAGCTTGAACTTGCCGCGCTCCTCCAGCTTGCTCTCCAGCACCAGGTCCTCGACGAAGTGCGCGACCACGCCGTCCTTGCCGGGAGAGGTGACGATGACCAGCTGAGTGGCGCCGGAATCCGCCGCCTCGCCGGCGACCAGCTCGATGCCGGGCGTGTCGACGACCGGCAGCAGCTCCTTGGGCACTGTCTTGGTGGCGGGCAGGAATCGGGTGCCGAGCCCCGCCGCGGGCACCACCGCGGTGCGGAAGCAGGACTCGGCAGGAGCGGCCGTCGGTGCGGGCGCGGATTCTTCGGAGCTCACGGGAGCACTGGCCGCTGTCATATCGGACACCCTAAGGGAATACCTCGAGAACGCACCGGGTGTCACCTTTTCCGGGGCTGCCCGACTGCCGCGGACGCCGCTGGTTCGCCTCCCCGACGACGCGGGTTAACCAGCAGCGATAGTGTGCCGGTATGACTGCCTGGACGAAGGCCGACTGGCGTACCCGGCTATTGGCGCGGCGGCGGTCGGTTCCCGAGGAGGTCCGGACGCGGGAAGCCGCCGCGCTGGCCGCCGGTGTGGCGCGGCTCAGTCCACCGCCCGTGGTCTGCGCTTATGTCCCGTTCGGCGGCGAGCCCGGGTCGACCGCGATGTTGGACGCACTGGTCGACGCGGGCGCTGAGGTGCTCCTGCCGGTCACCGGCGGCGGCCCGCTGGGCTGGGCCCGGTACGCAGGCGCGGCGGCGCTGACTCCGGGCCGCTTCGGAATTCCCGTCCCGGCCGGGGTCGCGCGCGAACCCGCCGCGATCGGCGAGGCGGGCCTGATCCTCGTGCCTGCCCTGGCCGTCGACCGCCGCGGCGTCCGCCTCGGCCGCGGCGCGGGCTACTACGACCGCTCCCTCCCGCTCGCCGACCCCGGCGCACGCCTCGTCGCCGTCGTCCGCGACGACGAATTCGTCGCCGCCCTGCCGGAAGACGCCCACGACCACCGCATGACCGCCGCTCTCACCCCCACGGCCCTACATCCCGTCGCGGAATAGCGGGCCGGGTGGGGAGGTTGGCACTGTCGAGCGTAGAGTGCTAGGCCAGAGACCCCGCGGAGGAGACAGTGCCCACCTATTCGTACGCCTGCACCGAGTGCGACAACCGCTTCGACATCGTGCAGTCCTTTTCCGACGACGCGCTGACCGTCTGCCAGGAATGCTCCGGCAAACTCCGCAAACTGTTCAACACCGTCGGCATCGTCTTCAAGGGCAGCGGCTTCTACCGCACCGACAGCCGCTCCGGCTCCGGCAAGTCCGCGACCGACGGCAAGGCCACCGCCAACGGCGGCTCGACGGCCGCCGACACCCCCGCGAGCACCCCCAAGTCGGACACCGCCGCGACACCGGCCGCGAAGCCCGCCGTCTCCACCAGCACGAGCTGACCGTCCCGACACCCGTAGCGCGTGTCTACACCAGCAGCTGCGGGTGTAGACACGC
>JABFVX010000277.1 GCA_013362555.1 Mycobacteriaceae bacterium | reverse complement strand
GCGGCACGCTCGCGGCGGGCCCGCTGCCGGGCGGCGGTTTCCGGGTGGCGGCCGAACTCCCGGTGACGGGAACCAATGGGCTGGAGGGAAGCACATGATTCGGGTGCTGGTGGCCGACGACCAGGCGTTGGTGCGAGCGGGATTCGTCGCACTGCTGGACGCGCAGGACGACATCGAGGTGGTCGGCGAGGCCGACAACGGCGAATCGGCCGTGCGCACGGCACGCCGCCTCGTCCCGGACGTGATCCTGATGGATGTGCGGATGCCGATTCTGGACGGTCTCGGCGCCACCCGGATGATCGTCGAGGACCCGGTCCTGACCGCGGTGAAGGTGATCGTGCTGACCACCTTCGAGCTGGACGAGTACGTCTTCGAGGCGATGCGGGCGGGTGCGACCGGCTTCCTCGTCAAACACACCGAGCCCGCCGAACTGGTGCGCGCCGTCCGGGTCGTCGCGGGCGGCGACGCGCTGCTGTCGCCGAGCGTGACCCGGCGACTGGTCGCCGAGTTCGCCACCCGCGCCAAACAGCCCCCGAACGCAGGCCTGCTCGCCGAGCTGACCGACCGCGAACGCGAGGTGATGGCCTTGGTCGCCGAGGGCCTCACCAATGCCGAAATCGCCGAGCGCCTGTTCATGAGCCCCGCGACCGCCCGCACTCACGTCGGCCGCATCCTGATGAAACTCAACGCCCGCGACCGCACCCAACTGGTGGTCATGGCCTACGAGTCGGGCGTGGTCCGCCCCGGCTGGGGCTAACCGGGTACATACGCACTCCTTTTGGCCAGCCGCACCGGAAATAGCGCGCTATTTCCGGTGCGGCTGGCCAAAAGGAGTGCGTATGTGTGGGAGAGGTCGGCCTCGAGGCGTAGCGGGGGGTGCGTTCGGGGGCGGATGTGGGGCGGGCGAGCTGGGGGGAGGGTGGGGGCATGGCTGAAGACATCGTTTCTACCTTGGGGTTGAGCAAGGTTTACGGGTCGGTCGTTGCGGTCGACGGCGTGGACATGACGGTGCGGCGGGGCGAGGTGTATGGGTTTCTCGGACCCAACGGCGCAGGCAAGACGACGACGCTACGCATGCTCGTCGGGCTGATCCGGCCCTCCGCGGGCAGCGCGCTGGTATTCGGCGGCAGGCCGGGCGACCCGCGCGTCGCCCGGCGGACCGGGGTGCTCATCGAGGGACCGGGTTTCTATCCCTACCTGTCCGGTCGGGACAACCTGCGGGTGCTCGCCCGCTATCGCGGCCTCGGCGACGCTGCCGCGGACCTGGCCCTGGACCGGGCGGGGCTGGCGTCGCGGGGCCGCGACCCGTTCCGTGCCTACTCGCTCGGGATGAAGCAGCGCCTCGGCGTGGCCGCGGCCTTGCTCGGCGACCCGGATCTGCTCATCCTCGATGAGCCGACCAACGGTCTGGACCCGGCGGGCGTGGCCGAAATGCGCACGCTGATACGCGATCTCGCCGCGGAGGGATACACCGTGCTGCTGTCGAGCCACATGCTCGGCGAGGTGCAGCAGATCTGCGACCGCATCGGAGTGATCAGCGCGGGCACGCTGCTTTCCGAGGCGACCGTCGCCGACCTGCGCGGGGCGTCGAGCCTCGTCATCGACGCCGAGCCGCTGGAGCAGGCGCTCGCCGTGGTCCGCGCGGGCGCGAGCGGGCACGAAGCCATGGTGACCAACGGCGGAATCCGGGTCGAGGCCGCCAGGTCCGATGTGCCCGCGCTGGCCCGCGCCCTGGTGGCGGCCGGAGTCGAGCTGCGCGAACTGCGGGTCGACGAGCGATCGCTGGAAGACGTGTTCTTCGAACTGACCGACGACAGGAAAGGGGGCCGGTGACATGTCCGACCTGATCGCCGCCGTCAAGGCGGAAACTCTGCGGTTGCGCCGGTGGCCCGCGTTCTGGGTGCTGCTGGCCGCCTGGCTGGCGCTGAACCTGACCTTCACCTATGTGTTCAACTACATCGCTTACCGGTCCGGCAGCGCGGGCCGGATGTCGAACGGCCTGCCGCGCGACCAGTTGCTCGGCCAGATGCTGCCTGCGGCGGTGCCGGAGGTGTTCACCCAGGGCATGGCGTTGTTCGGCGGCGCATTGATGTTGGTGCTCGGTGCGCTCGCCACCGGCAGTGGTTACGGCTGGGGAACGTGGAAAACCGCGCTCACTCAGGGCCCTTCGCGAATCACGGTGATCGGCGCGACCATCGTGGCGCTGGCGGGCACGGTGGTCGCACTCGTGGCGGTCGTGTACCTGGTGGACACCGGGGTGGCCGCGCTGATCGCGAGCAGCGAGTCGCAGTCGGCGGCGCCGGCGGCCATCGGCCGCACGCTGGCCGGAATGGGCAGCGCCATCATGATTCTCGCGATGTGGACGCTGGCGGGCGCACTGATCGGTGCGGCCGCCCGCGGTCCCGCCCTGGCTGTCGGCCTCGGCCTGGTGTGGGTGTTGGTGGTGGAGAACCTGCTGCGCGGGGTGGCGTCGCTGCTGGGCGCCCTGAAGCCCGTCACCGACTACCTGCCCGGCACGGCCGCGGGCTCGCTGGCCGGCGCCATGCGCACCGTCCGCGCCCCCACCGCCACCCCCGGCGTCCTGGACACCCTGACCGCCACCCAATCCGTCGCGACCCTGGCCGCCTACCTGACGGCTTTCACCGCCATGACCGCGTACCTGGTCCACCGCCGCGACCTCGCCTGACACCACCCCGTCGTCCCGAAGGCGCCCCTACGTTCAACGAAGGGACGCCTTCGGGACAGTCGGGGTTCACACGGACGGCTTGCTTTCCATGACGACTTCGAACTCGAGCAGGCTGGCGCCGCTGGCCACCGGCTTCTTGTTGCCCGCATGTGCTTCCTTGGCCGGGCCGCTCGCCCACGACTGGTAGGACTGCTCCGAATCCCAGTGCGTCACAACAAAGTAGCGATCCTCGCCCTTGACGGGCCGCAGCAGCTGGAACCCGAGGAAGCCGCGCTGCGAGTCGACAGCGTGCGCGCGCTGGGCGAACCGGTCCTCCAATTCGGGGCCTGCGCCCGCCGGGACCTCGATGGCGTTGATCTTGACGACGGTCATGCCATCGAGCTTACGGTGGTGGCGATGCTGTACGACGAGGGCGGCGACGGGCCGCCGATACTGCTGCTGCACGGCTTGATGGGCAGCGCCCGCACGTGGCGCGACCAGGTCGGATGGCTGCGCGGCCACGGCCGCGTGCACACCTTCGACGCGGCCGGGCACGGCAGGCCGCCGCCGGCGCCGATCACGACCGAGGCGTTCGTGGCCGACCTCGCCGCCGCCACCGCCGAGATCAGCGAGCCGATGACGGTGATCGGCCACTCGATGGGCGGCCTGCACGCATGGGTGTTCGCCGCCGTGCACCCGCAGCGGGTCCGCAGGCTTGTCGTGGAGGACATGGCGCCCGACTTCCGCGGCCGCACCGCCGAGCACTGGGCGGCGATGGTCGCATCCTGGCCGCAGCCTTTTCCGACCGACGAGGCCGTGCTCGACTATTTCGGTCCGGTCGCGGGCCGCTACTTCCTCGCGTCGTTGCGTCACGGCCCCGACGGGTACCGCCTGCACGGCGCGGTCGACACGTTCCGCGCCATTTCCGAGGAGTGGGGCACCCGCGAATTCTGGACGTACTGGTCGCAGGTTCGGGCGCCCGCACTGCTGATCGAGGGCGAGCACACGGTCACCCCGCCCGGCCAGATGCGCGAGATGGCCCGCCGTCATCCGAACGCCCGCTACGTCCGCATTCCCGACGCGGGCCACCTGGTCCACGCCGACCAACCCGACCTGTACCGCAAGGAAGTCCAGAACTGGCTGGTCCCGTGACCTCCGGGGAACACGGTCAGGCTTCGCCCGCCAGCGCGAACCGGCCGTCGTCGGTCTGCTCGATCAGGCCGTCGACCAGCAGGGAGTCCAGGGCGCGGGAGCGCTGGGCGGGGTCGGCGGTCCAGGCCAGGTCGAGGCGGGCGCGCTCGACCGGCCCGGTCGTCGAGCGGAGCACGTCGAGCAGGCGGCCGCGGGCCTGGCGGTCGGTGCCCGCGTACTTCTGCGCCTTGCGGGCCACGGCGGGCGCCGGGCGGCCCGCATCCGACCAGGCGCAGCGTGGCAGCGGGCAGCGGGCGCAGTCGGGGTTGCGGGCGGTGCACACGGTTGCGCCGAGCTCCATCAGGGCAGCGGAGAACACCGCGGCCGTGGCGCGGCTGCTGGGGAGCAGCGCCTCGACGTCGGCCAGATCCCGATTGGTCGACGGCGGACCGGCGTCGCCGCTGCCGTGCACGGCGCGGGCCACCACCCTGCGGACGTTGGTGTCGACCACCGGGACTCGCGCGCCGTAGGCGAAGCACGCCACCGCGCGGGCGGTGTACGCCCCGACTCCGGGCAGTCCGAGGAGCGTGTCGACATCCGCGGGCGCTTCGTCGCCATGCCGCTCGGCGAGCACCCCGGCGCATTCGTGCAGCCGCAGCGCGCGCCGCGGGTAGCCGAGTTTGCCCCAGGCGCGCAGCACTTCGGCGGCGGAGGCCGCGGCCATCGCCGACGGCGTCGGCCAGCGGCGGACCCAGTCGACCCACACCGGGGCGACTCGCGCGACGGGGGTCTGCTGCAGCATGACCTCGCTCATGAGCACCTGCCAGGCCGTGACATCGGCTCGCCGCCAAGGCAGATCCCGGGCATTGTCCCGATACCACCGCACCAGGACCGCAGGCTCGATTGTCACGAATGCGAGGGTAGCGATCGCGGGCGCCGCGCCGGCCGCACCCCTGTCCGACCCGCGTTCACCTGGGCGTAACTGTTTCCACACGTTCCTCTAAGGAAACTTTCGGCACAATGGCCGCATGGCTATCAGTAATCCGACCGGCGCATGGAAAGCCCTTCGGGAAGGCAACGACCGGTTTGTCGCAGGACAACCGCAGCACCCCAGCCAGGGGGTGGAACGGCGAGCGCTACTGGTTGACGGGCAGGCGCCCAACGCCGCGATCTTCGGCTGCGGGGACTCCCGGGTAGCCGCCGAGCTCATCTTCGACCAGGGCTTGGGGGACACCTTCGTTGTCCGCACAGCCGGACACGTGGTCGACGGATCGGTGCTCGGCTCGATCGAGTACGCCGTCCAGATCCTGAACGTGCCGCTGATCGTCGTGCTCGGCCACGACAAATGCGGCGCGGTGGCCGCCACGCTGAACGCTCTGGACAACGGCGACGTGCCCGGCGGATCGATCCGCAGCATCGTGGAGAAGGTGACGCCGTCCATCCTGATCGGCCGCCGCGAGGGCCTTTCCACGACGGACGAGTTCGAAACCAGGCACGTCGTCGAGACGGGCCGACTGCTGATGGAGCGCTCGATGTTCATCTCGCAGAAGGTGGCCACGGGCGAATGTGCCATTGCCTGCGCGACATACGCGCTGTCCGACGGACAGGTGAAGCTGCACCGCGTCATCGGCAACATCGGCGAGTTGCCTTAGCAGCCCGCCACCTGCCGGCTACCGTGTAGACCGTGCTGGAACCGACGGGGCCTTTGCCGCCCGAGATCTATTGGCGTCGACGCCTGGTAGCTCTTGGCGGCCTGGCGACCGTGCTGGTGCTGCTGGCGTGGTTCGTGATCTCGCTGTCGCACGGCGGACAGCAGACCTCGAACCAGCCGGCGGCATCGCTGACCGCGTTGCCGCCGGTGCCGTCGTCGGCGGTGCTCGTTCCCGACCCGCCCGCCGACGCGGAGACGGCCACGCAGGCCGCGCCGCCGGTCCCGGCGACGACCCAGGCACAGGTGGCGCCCGCGGTGGCAGCGGGCCAGTGTCCGGACCAGTCCATGGCGATCAAGGTCGGTGTGGAGCAGCCGACGTATCAAGTCGGCCAGCAACCGGTGTTCCAGATCGTGATCACCAACATCTCCACGTCGGCTTGCCAGCGCGACCTGAACCAGCAGCAGGTGATGGTGACATCGCTCGACGGCCAGAAGCGCCTCTGGGCCAACACCGACTGCTACCCGCCCGGCCCCGCCAACCTCCAGACCCTCAATCCCGGCCAACAAGCCGCGTTCCGGGTCAACTGGGCGGGCTCCACTTCCCAGCCCGCCTGCGCGGGCAGCCGAGTCCCGGTCCCCGCGGGCTCCTACACCGCCGTAGCCCAACTGGGCGCCCTCCGCAGCGCCCCGGAACCCTTCAATATCGCCAAATAACCCCTCCAGAATGACCCGTGACATGCGTTCCGCGCTGAGAGACGGCGGCCCGAGGAGGCATCCTGCGTAACACCGCAGGGCTTCGCGAGCAGCGCAATGGACGCCGCACGTCACGGGTCATTCTGGAGTCAGTCGAATACGCTGATGCCGGCTTCGGCCAGGCGGGAGAGGCCTTCGCGGATGTGGCGGGCCCAGAGCGTGCCGATGCCGTCTACGGCTTGCAGGTCCGCGGCGGTGGCGGCCAGCAGGTTCTGAAGAGTGCCGAAGGCGGTTACCAGGCGGTCGATCTGGAGGGGTTGCAGGCGCGGGATCTTGCTCAGCAGGCGGTAGCCCCGGGGGCACGCCGGCAAGTCCAGCGCCTCGATGGTCGAGGGGTAGCCGAGGATGCGCGCGAGCGTGGTCAGGTCGAGGAGGTCGGCGCCGGTGATGGCGTCCAGCCGCTCCAGGGCGCTGTCCGCCGTCGCGGTCGGGGGAATGTCGTTGCCCGCCAGATAGTCCCGCACCGCGAGCCGGCGGGCGTCTTCGTTGTCGCCGACCAGTTCTTCCCGCTGCAGCGCGAGCTGCCTTCCGTCCGTGCCCAATTCGAGCACGTCCAACTCGATCTCCGCCGAGATCCGACGCACCATTTCCAGGCGCTGGAGCACCGTCAGCGCGTCGCGCAGTGTGACGAAGTCCTCTATTTCGACTTGCGACAGCTGTCGCGACACCTCGTCGAGGCGGGCCCGGTACCGTTCCAGCGTGGCCAGGGCCTGGTTGGCGCGCGACAGAATGGTCGGCGAGTCGGCCAGCACATGGCGGTGGTCTGCCACGTAGACGCTGACGATGCTCATCGACGCGCTCACCGACACCACCGGGTACCCGGTCTGGGCGGCGCTGCGCTGCGCGGCCTTGTGCCGGGTGCCCGACTCGACGGTGGGAATGGTCGGGTCCGGCACCAAGTGCACGTTGGCGCGCACGATCCGCTTGAGGTCGCTGGACAGCACGATCGCGCCGTCCATTTTGGACAGTTCCCGCAGTCGGGTCGGCGCGAACTCCACATCCAGCTCGAAACCGCCGTCGCAGAGCGCTTCGACCGCGTCGTCGTAGCCGAGGATGATCAGCGCTCCGGTGCGGCCCCGCAGGATGCGCTCCAGCCCGGCCCGCAGGTCGGTGCCGGGCGCGAGACGAGCGATGGCGTCGCGGAGCTCGGTCTGCATCCGCTTACCACGTGGTGCGGAAGTAGGCGGCCATAGCCTTTGTTTCTACCAGTTGCGGGTCGCATGCTGTCGGGTGGATTACCCCTCCGTCGCCGGGAGCGCCTGCTTGGGCGCGCGCACCGGCGCCGACGGTGGGCCGCCACGGCTCTTCCTGTCGCCCTTGTCGCCCCCAACTCCGCAGTGGGCCAAAGCTTCCCGCACCGATCCCACCCGAATCACGCGTATCTTGCCGGTATAGCTTTCGGTGCCGGGCGGCACCAGTGCCTGGGTGAAGCCGAGCCGCTCGGCCTCGGCTAGGCGCCGATTGACAGCCGTGACCCGGCGCACCTCGCCCGCCAGCCCGACTTCGCCCAGGGCGACGAGCCCGGACTGCAACTCCTTGTTCTTGGCGGCCGAGGCCACCGCGAGCGCGAGCGCCAGATCGGCGGCGGGCTCGGTCATCCGCATGCCGCCGACGGTGGCTGTGTAGACGTCGCTTTCGAAAAGCGTGACGTTGCCGTGCTTTTGCAGCACCGCCAGCACCATGGCGACTCTGTTGAAGTCCAAGCCGCTCACCGCGCGCCGGGGAACCGGAATGTTGCTTTTCGCGGTGAGCGCCTGCACCTCCCCGACGAGCGGGCGCTTGCCGTCCATGGTGACCGTGACCGCGGTGCCGGGGGGTGCGTCGGTGCGGTGGTGCAGAAACAGCCCGGACGGGTCGGTGACGCAGGTGATGCCCTCCTCGCGCAGCTCGAAGCAGCCGAGCTCGTCGGTAGTGCCGAAGCGGTTCTTCAACCCCCGCAGGGTGCGCAGCGTCGAGTGTTTGTCGCCCTCGAAGTGCAGCACTACGTCGACCAAGTGCTCGAGCGTGCGCGGTCCCGCGACGTTGCCGTCCTTGGTGACGTGGCCGACCAGCACGACCGCGATGCCGGAGGTCTTGGCCAGGGAGGTCAGCGCCGAAGCGACTGCGCGCACTTGGGTGACGCCGCCGACGACTCCCTCGGTTCCCGTGGCGAGCATGGTCTGCGCCGAATCGACGACCAGCATGCTCGGCTTCACCTGCTCGATGTGGCCGAGGACGGTGGCCAAGTCCGACTCGGCGGCCAGGTACATCCGGTCGGCTACCGACCCGGTCCGGTCGGCCCGCATCCGTACCTGCCCGGCCGACTCCTCGGCGGTGACGTACAGCGCGCGGTCCGCCGCGGAGCGCTCCGCCCAGCGGTGCGCCACCTCGAGCAGCAGCGTCGACTTGCCGACGCCAGGCTCGCCGGACAGCAGCACCACCGACCCGGGCACCAGGCCGCCGCCCAGCACCCGGTCCAACTCCGACACCCCGGTCGGCTTGGCCCGGGTGACTTGCGCGTCCACCTGGCTGATCGGCGTGGCCGGCGTCGTCGGCAGCACCAGCCCGCCCGCCACCGCGCCCGCGGCGGCGGCGCGCAGCGGGCGCGCCTCGTCCATGGAGCCCCACTCCCCGCAGTCCGGGCAGCGCCCAACCCATTTCGCGACTTCGTGCCCGCACCCCGTACACCGGTAAACCGACTTGGTCCTGGCCATGGGACGCAGCCTAGGACCAAGGTCCGACAAACTCCCGAACGACCCGGGGAGTTCCTTATCGAGCTCACCGAC
>JABFVX010000399.1 GCA_013362555.1 Mycobacteriaceae bacterium | reverse complement strand
CTCCAGCGGCAGCGCGTGGTGCTCGCCGCTCGTGCACGCGAGCACGGCGGCGGGCTCGGCGCCGCCGGTCGGCGGCGGACGCAGCCGCTGCAGCACTGCGGTCACACACCAGGACAGCAGATGCTCCACGTCGACGCAGCCGACGCCGCGGCCTTGATCGGCGATGATGTCGGCGAACGCGGGCCTGCACAAGCCGTCCCAGGTCGCCGCCACGCCGTGCTCGCGCAGGTGTGTCTCCACTATGCCGGTTGCCGCCGCCGCGTCGAGCGCGAACGCGGCGGCCAACAGCGCGCCCCTGTCGCCGAAAGCCACCTCCGGACCGCGTGCCGCCGCGGCCGCGCCTGCCGGCGAGGCGCCCGCGCGGATCAGCGCCAGCATTCGTTGCAGCTGGGCGACGTCGGCCTCGGTGTAGAGGCGGTGTTCGCCTGCGCGGCGACGCGGCGGACCGATGCGGTAGCGCTGGTTCCAGCTGCGCAGGGTCGCGGTCGGGATACCGAGGCGGCGCGCCACCGCGCCCACCGGGTACCCACCGGCGACGTCGGGACCCGAACCAGCGGACATGGCCGTTATTGTGCCCGACCGGCGCGAACCCGAGGGTCGGACGCCAGGCCGCGGGGCTCGACAGGGCGACGCCGGCACACCGGTTTGCATCGATTTTGCATCGATATGTATAGGATCGAGCGGGCCATCTCGGACCGACCCGTGCCGTTTGGAGGCGAATCGGTGACTGTCTCGATCCTGCTCTTCACCCGCGACCTTCGGGTCCGCGACAACCCTTCGCTGATCGCCGCACACGCCGCCGCGACGGAGGTCGTGCCGCTGTTCGTGGTGGACGAGCGCATCGTGTGCGGACCGCGGTCCGCACCCAACCGCGCCCGGTTCCTGGCGGCCGCGCTCGCCGAGCTGGACGCGGAACTGCGGTCGATAGGCGGTCGGCTGGTGGTGCGGTCCGGCGACGTTCCGTCCGCGGTCGAGCAGGTGGTGGTCGAGACCGGCGCCGAAAGTCTGCATCTGGCAGCCGATGTCAGCTGGTACGCACGCAGGCGTGAAGCCGCATTGCGGCGGCGGCTGGGCGGCCGCGGCTGCACCGTGCACGCCCACCCCGCCGCCGTCACGGCCACCGACCCGGCCGACCTGCGGCCGTCATCGGGCCGCGACCACTTCGCGGTGTTCACTCCGTACTACCGCCGCTGGCTCGAACTCCCGATGCGCAGGCCGTTGCAGGCGCCGCGACGCGTTCAGGTCGCGGACATCGCGGGCGACGCGCTCCCGGACTTCGCGGCGGCGGCGCCGGACAGTTCGCCCCGCTTGGCGGTGGGCGGCGCGATCACGGCCCGGAAATCGCTGGCCCGCTGGCTGCTGCGGCACGGGTCCCGGTATGTCGACGAGTCCGACCGCCTCGGCGCCGACGCTACGTCGAGGTTGTCGCCGTACCTGCATTTCGGCTGCCTGTCGCCTATCGAGGTGCTGCACCGGGTGCCGTTGACCACGCCGAGCGGCCAGGCGTTCGCACGTCAGCTGGCCTGGCGCGACTTCCACCACCAAGTGCTCGCCGCGCGCCCGGAAGCGGCGTGGCAGGACTACCGCCCCCGCCGTCCGCGGCCGCGCGAGGACGAGCAGGCCGTCGCGGCGTGGCGCGCCGGCCGCACCGGATTCCCGATCGTCGACGCCGGGCTGCGCCAACTGCTCGAAGAGGGCTGGATGCCGGGCCGCGCCCGACTCATCGCAGCCAGCTTCCTCACCAAGTCGCTCGGCGTCGACTGGCGGATCGGGGCGGCGCACTTCCGCCGCTGGCTCGTCGACGCCGACGTCGCCAACAATCAGATGAATTGGCAGTGGATCGCCGGCACCGGCACCGACACCAGACCCAATCGAGTGCTCAATCCACTGCGGCAGGCCGAACGGTACGACCCCGACGGCGACTACGTCCGCCGCTGGCTCCCCGAGCTGGCGGACATCCCCGCAGCCGCGGCGCACCGCCCGTGGCGCCACCTCGGCGCCTGCCCGAGCTACCCGCCGCCCATCATCGAATGCAAAGGCATGTGATCGGTACACCTTTCGGATCGCCCATCCTCCGGGCTGCACCGCGTCGGCGATCCGACGCTCGCCAAGGAGGTCACCGCCTTTGACCTACCGTCCGTTGTCGGGGTGACAGGATTTGAACCTGCGACCCTCCGCTCCCAAAGCGGATGCGCTACCAAGCTGCGCCACACCCCGTTGATCGGACAGATCGTAGCGTGGCGGGCAATGGGGCTCCAGTCGGCCTGGTCAGTGCAGGACGCGGTACTTGACGTGGGTCACGCCAGGTGCTTCGACTGCGCGGATCTGTTCGAGGCGGATGGGCCCGACATTGTCGAGCAGGCGTTCCCCGCCGCCGAGGACGACGGGGGTGATGTGCAGCTCGAGCTCGTCGAGCAGGCCCGCGGCCAGGTACTGCTGGATGACGTCGGCGCCGCCGCCGATGAAGACGTCCTTGTCGCCCGCTGCCGCACGGGTCTGCGCCAGTGCGGCGTCGATGCCCTCGGTAACGAAGGTGAACGTGGTGTCCGAGAGGGTGAGCGGCTGCCTGGCATGGTTGGTGAGGACGAACACCGGGCAGTGGAAGGGCGGGTCCTCGCCCCACCAGCCGTTCCACGGCTCGTCCGCGCGCCAGGGGCCGGGGCCGCCTCCGAACTTGTTGCGGCCCATGATTTCCGCGCCGACATTCGCCTTCGACTCGACGACGACGGCCGTGCTGGCATTGACCTCGCCGCCGTCGCCGAACCCGTGCGTGGAGCGGAAGTACTCCAGCGCGAATGCCCAGTTGTGCAGCTGTTCACCGCCTTCGCCGAGCGGATGGTCCCGGCTCTGGTTCGGTCCGGCCGCATAGCCGTCCGCGGACACCGTGATGTCGGAGCGTACTTTTCCCATGGAGGTGTCTCCTCGGTCGAGAGGCGTGCTGTTCGATGGGTGGACGGTGCAGCGACTGTGAACTCATCGGCGCGCCGCATAACAGGACGGTACTCGGGGGTCGAATTACATACTGGCCAGGATGATTTAAGATTGTTATCAGCTTCGCGGATTCCTTCGTTAGGGTGTCGAAATGCTCGTCAACGTCGGTGTTCGCGGTCGCATCCTGGCCATCGCACTGGTCCCAAGTCTCACGTTGCTGGGGGCCGGCGTGGGGGCCGCGGGTTACCTGGTTCGCAATGGACTGGAGGCCAGGGAGTGGGCCGTCCAGGTCGGCGCGGGCACCGCGTCCGGCTTGGACCTGGCCGACGCGCTACAACAGGAGCGCAGGCTGGCGCTGCTGAAGGTGGCCGGTGCTCCGTTCAACCCGGAGGATCTGCTCAAGCAGCGCAAACGCCTCGATGCGGGCCTGGCGCGGGTGAACCAGTCGGCGCAGGTTCCGCGCTTCGCGCCGGACGCGTACGAGCGCCTCATGAAGTCGATCGCCGAGTTGGTGGCGCAACTGCCTGCCATCCGGGCCAGGACCGACGCGGGGTCGCTGCCCATCCAGGATGCGTACTCCTATTACAACCACCTGGTGGACGCCCTCCTCGGCGGGTTTCTGAAGCTCATCGTGCGTTCCGCGCCGGATCGGGAGGCGGGTCGCAAGCAGGAGTTCGGCATCGCCGTGTACGAGCTGGGCGAGGCCATCACCCGCAGTGCGGTGCTCGCCGGCGTGGCCGCCAGCCGCGGCGGCCTGGCGCCCGCGCTGCTGGCCGACTTCTCGCATGAAATCAAAGAGCATTTCGACGACATGGCCGAGTTGCTCGACGGCCTGCCTGCGGAGGAGCGCGCGAAAATCCAGGCGCTGGCTGCCACTCCGGCCTGGCAGCAACTGATTGCGTTCGAAGACAGTCTCATTCGTCGAGTTGCTGGCAGGCCCGCCGAGGATGTTTCGCCCGCCCGACTGATGGAGTGGGCCAACGCCGCAGTGGCCGTCAACACCGACCTGGGCGCCGCCTATGCCGCGCACCAGGCCGCCGCGCTGCACGAGGCCAAGGAAGACGGCAACCGGATCACCCGCAACTCGCTGATCGCGGGCGGCGCGGTGCTGCTCGTTTCGCTGCTCGCTTTCGGCCTGGCGCTGTGGATGTCGAGGCGGGTGATCGGGCGGTTGCGGCGGCTCCGCAACGAGACGCTCGCGCTGGCCGACGAGCAGCTGCCCGACATCATGAACCGGGTCCGCAACGGCGAGTCGGTCAACGTTGCGGAGCAGGTCACCCCGCTGGATTACGGCAAGGACGAAATCGGCGAGGTGGCAGACGCTTTCAACCGCGCCCAGCTCGCGGCTCTCGAAGCTGCCGAGACCGAGGCGAGCACCCGCAGCGGCGTGCAAGCGGTGTTCCTGAACATCGCACACCGCAGCCAGGTCGTGCTGCACCGCCAGCTCGAGGTGCTCGGCAAGGCGGAGTACGAGTTCGACGACCCGGCGTACCTGGATGTGCTATTCACGCTGGATCACCTGGCCACCCGGGAGCGGCGCAACGCGGAGAACCTGATCATCCTCGGCGGCGAGCAGCCCGGGCGCCGCTGGAACAACCCGGTGCCGCTGACCGACTTGGTGCGCAGCGCGATCGCCGAGACCGAGCACTTCGCCCGAGTGCACACCGCGCCGCTGCCGGACCTGCGGATCTCCGGCGCTGTTGTGGCCGACCTGGTTCACCTCATCGCCGAACTCGTCGACAACGCAACGTCGTTCTCGCCGCCCGAGACCCGTGTGGAGGTGTCCGGTGCGATCGTCGGCAAGGGCGTAGCGGTGGAGATCACCGACCGCGGCCTCGGCATGACGGCGGACGAACTCGCTGAGGCGAACGAACAGCTCGCCACGCCAAGCGACTTCAATGTGACTACGCTGTCGAGCGACTCGCGACTGGGGTTGTTCGTGACGGCGAAGCTGGCTGCCCGCACCGGATCGTCTGTGCGGCTGTCGGAGTCGCTCTACGGCGGTATCCGAGCCATCGTGATCGTCCCGTCCAGCCACCTCGTATCCGATCCGCCCGCACCTCGTGTGGTCGTCGAAGCCGCTGCGCCCGAGTCGATTCCGACGACGAATGGCCTGCACGCGAACGGTCTCGACGCCAACGGCTTCGGCATGAACGCCCTCGGTGAGAGCGGACCGGCTGTCGCGGAAGGGAACAGGCCGCAGCTGCCGCGCCGCGTGCGGCACAGTGCGGCTGACGAGGACGAGCAGATCCGGGTGACGCCGAGCGCCGATTCCGCGCCGCTGGGCGGGCTGGTCCAATCCGCCGACGAGGCCCGGGACCTGTTCTCGGCGATCGAGCAGGGTACCCGGCTCGGCCGCTCCGAGCTGCTCACCGAACCGAAATCCCTACCCGACGAGTGAGACGAACAATGGTGACAACTTCGGCCAGTCAAGGACTGGACTGGCTGCTCAATGACCTCGTGCAGCGTTTGGCGGGCGTTCGCCACGCCGTCGTGCTGTCCAGCGACGGGCTGCTGCTGGGGCGTTCCGCCGAGATCAACCGCGACGACGCCGACCACCTGTGCGCCATTTCCTCTGCCCTGCAAGGGCTGGCGCACAGTGCGGGCAGCCGATTCCAGGCCAACCGGGTGCGGCAGGCGGTGATCGAGTTCGACCAGGCCATGCTGTTCGTCACCTCGGCGGGCGAGAATGCCTGCCTGGCGCTGGTCGCGGCCGAGAGCGCCAACATGGGAATGGTGGCCTATGAGATGCACCAGATGGTCCAGCGGGTCGGCAACGCCCTGTCCACAACGCCCAGACCGGATCTCGTAGCCAACCGCGACGCGCCGACGGCATGACACGCAAGCGCGAGTACTGGTACGACGAAGCCGCAGGCCCGCTGGTGCGCCCGTATGCGATCGTGCGTGGGCGCACCAGCAACGCCGACCGCCGCGACCTGGACGTCATCACGGTAGTCGGCCGCATCGGCCAGGTTGCGCAGTTGCGCCGCACCGAACCGGAGTACGCGGCTATTCTGCACGCGTGCGAAATCCCCATCAGCGTGGCGGAAGTCGCGGCCGCGTTGCAACTGCCGCTGCTGGTGACGAAGATCTTGCTCAACGACCTGATTGACGACGGGCTCCTGGAATTCCGGGAACCTCTGCACTTGGACGGCAACAGCCGTTCCGACCTCGACCTCATGCGGGCGGTACTTGATGGCATTCGGAAGTCGTGACACCGACTCGGGGATAACGGCGTCGGTGAAGATCGTGATCGCGGGCGGGTTCGGCGTCGGCAAAACCACGATGGTGTCGTCGGTGAGCGAGATCCCGCCGCTGCGCACTGAGGAGGTGCTCAGCGAACTGAGCACCAGCGTCGACGATCTTTCCGGCGTCGAGACGAAGTCGACGACCACGGTGGCTCTGGATTTCGGCCGCATCACTATCAACCCGGAACTGGTGCTGTATCTGTTCGGCACCCCGGGCCAGGACCGCTTCTGGTTTCTGTGGGACGAGCTGTCCCGCGGCGCCCTCGGCGCGGTGATCCTCGCCGACACCCGCAGGCTCGACGGCTCCTTCGCCGCCGTCGACTATTTCGAGCGCAAGGGCGTGCCGTTCATGGTCGCCGTGAACTGCTTCGACGGCGCCCCGTCCTACACCGTCGACGAAGTCCGCGATGCCCTCGACCTGGACGCGGGCATCCCGGTGAACCTCTGCGACGCCCGCAACCGCGCCTCCGCCAAAGAGGTCCTCGTGACCCTGATGACCCACCTGATCGCCACTGCGGAGAATGCCCGCGTCACCGCTCCCCACTGAGGACCCCCGCGGCTCCCGAGCCCGCACGGGTCGTTCCGCGGGAACCTACGACGTAGTATCAGCGTCGTAGGTGTGAGGGGAGTTGCTGTGTCTGGGGTCGAGTCATGACGGAAATGGATACCGCGGCGGTGCGCAATGCCGCCACCCAGTTCGACGCCGGCCCGATCCGGGCCGCGCGTGCGGCGCTGGACAAGGACTTCGACCGCGCGCAGGCAGGCCGCGACCGCTGGTACGGGGACCGGGGCGCATTGGTTCACCAGCGGATCGAAGCTTTCAAGACCGTGCTCGACAACTGGGCGCAGGCCAGCGACCACTGTGCGAACGGTCTTCGGAACAGCGCCAACCGCGTGCAGTCCACCGACCAGGGGATCGCCGCGCAGTTCAGCGCTCTCGGCGCCGACCTCGGGTCCGACGGCTCCGGGCTCACCTTGAAGCCGAGCACGTCATGACCGGCGAGCTCACGCCCCCGGAGCTGCATTTCGCCCCTCCTGCTCCCGCCGACGGCAAGCCCGCCATGTCCGACCAGTGGGTCCACGTCGACACCGGCGGCACGCAGACCGACGGCAAGACCCCGCTGACGTCGGCAGGCTGGGCCGGTTACGCGGGCGGCGTCGATCCGCGAATGCCGAAGGCCGCGGGCGCCCAGGCCGTCAACCTCGGTACGGTGCTGGCCAACGACGGATCCCGCAGCGCGGGCGGCCGAGTGACGGACGCCGCTGTCAGCGTCGACCAGATGCTGGACGAAGGCGCCTACGGCCTGGCCTGGTTCAAAGGCGCGATTGCGCGGTACAACGCCGCCTTCGGCCACAACCCGCCCGGGCTGGACGTGCCGGGCGACGAGGGCGCGGTCGGGCTGACGCTGCTGGAGCAGAAGTACGACCAGGAACGCGGCATGGACCTCGCGGCGCTGGACGCCGTGGCCGACAACATCAACAAGGTGATTCCCGGGCTGCAACAGAATTCCTGGGCGCACCAGTCGGCGACCACGACGTCGCTGCACGGCAAATGGGGCGACAAGGCCGGGGACAGCGCACAGCAGCTCTTGCAGAAAATGGTCGACGCGGTCGGCGGCGATCTTCAGATCATGGCGGGCATGCCGCCCGTCATCCGCGCGGCGGCGCAACAGCTGCGCCAGCTGGTACAGCGCAAGGTTGACGCATTTGCCCAGCTCAAGGATGTCAAGGGCATCGCGGGCGTCGACATGCACGACTCCGACGGAGCGCTGTCCGCCGGCTCGGGCAAACACGACTACTCAACCCTGATGTCCGAGGACGACGTGTCGTCCGTCATTGACATCAGTCATTCCAAGGGCGGCGACAGTGTCGCTCTGGCGAATTACGGGAACAACTACGACCGCGTGGCCAAGATTTTCGGGGTCACCCTCAAATCCGACGACGCGATCGACCGCACCAACGGCAAGGAGGAGCTGGGGCGCGTTTGCCTGGCGTGGGTCCAGGGGCCGTTCAAGGAGACGGTCGAAGGCTACGTCACGGCGTATCTGACCCTGTGCCGGCAGACGCACGACGGCGTCGTCCAGCTCTACGACACGCTCGTGCGGGCGATGAATGACGTCGACCCCAAGCACTATCCGGCGCCTCAGGTGGACATCCCGGCGCCGCAGCCGCAGCCTCAGGTGCAAGCCCCGGTCTACCAGCCCGCCGCCGCCGGACTGGGCACCGACACGAACGGGCAGGTCTCGGCCGCGGGCGTCACCCCGAACAACCCCACGACGCCCGCGACACCGACGACGCCCACCACGCCCACGACACCGACCAACCCGAATACGACCGGCACCACCGTGCTCAGTCAGCTCAGTCAGCTCGCCACGACGGCGGGGCAGGGGCTGAGCCAGCTGTCGAGCACGATCCAGCAGGTGGCGGGGACCGGCAAGGACGGGATCAGCGGAGCCAACGGCGCCGGGGCGACCACCGCGGACGGCGGCGGGCGGCATCGGAAGCCGGAAGGCTCGGACATCGTGACCGCGGCCGGGGGACAGAATCCGCCGGGGTCGCGGACGCTGGCGGAGTTCGACGCGCCCGGCGGCCGCACGAAGATCTCGCAGGGGCCGGACGGCAATGTCACCGTGAACGTGACTGGGCCGGACGGCAAGCCGCAGACATACACCATGGGGGTGAAGGACGGCGTGCCGTTCTTCACCCCTGGACCCGATTCCGCCGTCGCCCCGGCCGCTGCCCCGGCGAGCGCGCCCCCCGGGGCGGCCGCCCCCCACGGGGCGGGCATC
>JABFVX010000006.1 GCA_013362555.1 Mycobacteriaceae bacterium | reverse complement strand
GGGTGTAAACGCGTGCTACGGGTGTAGGGAGGGGCTCATTTCCGGCGGGGGCGGATTATGGCGACGAAGCCGCCGCGCGACACTTCCCTGCCGTCGGCGTCGGCCACGGTGAACGGGACCTCGAGCTCGAGCGAAGCGCCCTGCTCTGCGGCAGTGCGGGCGGCGGCGTAGTCGGCGGGCGGGATGTCGGACGTCGCGGTGTACGGACCAGCGGCGCCCTTGGCCCTGGCGAGATACTCGATCCGGCCGCCGCTGGTGACGACGAACGACTCGGCCATCAAATCCCACAGTCCCGACACGGCCGCGCCCATGGCCGCGGTCTCGCCCATGCCGAAGAGCAGGGCGGCGTGCACGTCGCCATTGTGGTTGAGGTGCTCCGGCTTGGGCGTCATCGAGATGACCGAGCGGCCGTTGCCGGTCTCCACCCCTTCGATGCCAGTGAACTGGATGAATCCCAGCTTCTGGAAACCCGCAATGATCAGGTCTGACCCGTCGTCGACGGTCACCGGCTCGCTCCTTGTGGCTCCGACTGCGCTTCTACGCTGTAAAATAGAACGCGTTCTATACTCGTGCGCGCAGCCGTGGCCAGTCAAGACCGGATCGCCTACGGTGAAGGGATGCGGGCGATTTCGTTCTCGGAATTCGGCGGACCGGATGTGCTGGCCCTTGCGGACCTCCCCGTCCCGGATCCGGGTCCCGGCCAGGTGCGGGTGGCGGTGCGCGCGGCCGGAGTCAACCCGGCGGACTGGAAGATCAGGTCCGGCACGTTCCCGATGCCGACCCAGCTGCCTGCCGTCCTCGGCTTCGAAGTCGCCGGCGTCGTCGACGCGGTGGGCCCGGGCGTGGCGGGCCCCGCGCCGGGGGACGAGGTGTTCGGCAACGCGACCGGCGGCTACGCCGAGTTCGCGCTGAGCCCCGTGGACGGGCTCGCCGACAAACCCGCCGGGCTGTCGTGGGCCGACGCGGCGTCGCTGCCGGTCGCGGTCGCGACCGCGCACCGCGTGCTCGGGTTGCTGGAGTGCAAGCCGGGTCAGACGCTGCTCGTCATGGGCGCGGCCGGCGCCGTCGGCGCCGCCGCCGTCCAGCTCGCGCGCGTCGACGGCGCGACCGTCATCGGCACGGGGTCGCCGGAGAGCCAAGAGGTGATCGCCGCGCTCGGCGCCGTCGCCACGACCTACGGCGACGGGCTGGCGGACCGGGTCCGTGCGCTGGCCCCGGACGGCGTGGACGCGGTCTTCGACGCCTCCGGCTTCGGCGCTCTGCCCGATGCGGTCGCGCTGCGCGGCGGCACCGACCGCATCGTCACCATCGCCGACCCGGCCGCGGCCGACCTCGGCGTCACCTTCTCCTCCGGCGGGCCGGGGCCACGCCCGATCGGGGCCTACCTCCAGTTCGCGGAGCGGCTGGCATCGGGCGAGTTCCGCCTTCCCGCCGCCGCCCGCACCTTCCCGCTCGCCGAGGCTGCGGCGGCCCACGCCGAAAGCGAACACGGCCACCGCCGCGGCAAAGTCGTGCTCGTCATCTAGCCCCTCGAGAGTCCGGAACGACCCATGAGTTGCGCCTGACGCAACTCATGGGTCGTTCTGGATAGCGGGGTCAGTGGCCTTTCGGGCGGACCAGGGGGAACGGGAGCGTTTCCCGGATACTGCGGCCGGTCACGAGCATGACCAAGCGGTCGACGCCGAGGCCCAGGCCGCCGGTCGGCGGCATGCCGTGCTCGAGCGCCTGCAGGAAGTCCTCGTCGAGCTCCATCGCCTCCGGGTCGCCGCCCGCGGCCAGCAGCGACTGCCGGGTAAGCCGCTTGCGCTGCTCCACCGGGTCGGTCAACTCGCTGTAGGCGGTGCCCAGCTCGACCCCCCAGGCCACCAGGTCCCAGCGTTCGGCGACCCCGGTCACCGTGCGGTGCGCGCGGGTGAGCGGGGACACCGACGTGGGGAAGTCCTTGTAGAAGGTCGGCATCTGGGTGTGGGCCTCGACCAGGTGCTCGTACAGCTCGAGCACCAACTGCCCAGCGTCCCAATCGGTCTGGTAGCCGACCTGCGCCTTGTCGCACAGCCTGCGCAGTTCGTCCTCGCCGGTGCGCGGGGTGACCTCGGCGCCGAGCGCTTCGGAGACCGCGCCGTGCACGGTCTTGACCGGCCATTCGCCGGAGATGTCCACCGGCCCCAGGGCGCCGTCGGGGCCCGGCCGCATGACCCACGCCTTGCCGTGCGCCGCGGTCGCGGCGTTCTGGATGAGGTCATAGGTCAGGTGCATCATCCGGATGTAGTCGCTGTGCGCCTGGTAGGCCTCCAGGATGGTGAACTCCGGATTGTGGCTGTAGTCCACCCCCTCGTTGCGGAAGGTCCGGCCCAGCTCGAACACCCGCTCCACCCCGCCGACACACAGCCGCTTGAGGTAGAGCTCCGGCGCGATCCGCAAGTACAGGTCGAGGTCGTAGGCGTTGATGTGGGTGGTGAACGGGGCGGCGTTGGCGCCGCCGTGCACGCGCTGCAGGATCGGCGTCTCGACCTCGAGGAAGCCCTCGCCGCCGAGCGTGTCCCGCAGCGCCCGCAAGACCGCGCTGCGCGCGGTCAGCACGTCGCGGACCTCGGGGTTGATCGCCATGTCCACATAGCGCTGACGCACTCGCGCCTCGGGGTCGGCCAGGCCGCGCCACTTGTCCGGGAGCGGGTGCAGGCATTTGCCGTTCATCCGCCAGTCCGCCACCAGCAGCGACAGCTCGCCCCGGCGGCTGTGCCCGATCGTGCCGCTGACCTGTATCAGGTCACCGAGGTCGAAGGTGCGGGCGAATGAACGCATCCTGGTCACGCCGAGGCGCTCGCGCTCCAACAACAGCTGCACGTCGCCGGACCAGTCGCGCACGACGGCGAAACACACGCCGCCGTAGTCCCGGATGCGCAGCAGCCGACCGGATATCCGCACCCGGGTGCCTGCGGGCGCGATCCGAGCGCCCGCCACCGTGTGGGTAGGCGGGTACGCAACCGGATAGCCGTCCACGCCGTCGGCGCGCAGGCGCTCCAATTTGTCCAGCCGCACGCGCACCTGTTCCGGCCTGCGCGGCCCAGAGCCCTCCCGCTCGGAGCCCGTGGGCGCCGCGGGTGCGGAGCCGTCCGCGTGCAGGCCGGTGAGATCGGGCACCGCCCGATGGATGCCGGTGTGCTCGCGCAGCGTGGCGCGGCCCGCGCCGAACCGCGGCAGGAAGCCCTCGACGAGCGCCGCGGCGATCCCGACGCGCGGGATCTGGCGGGCGTCCTCGAAGCAGATGAACCGCGGCACCCAGCCGGGCCGGTACTTCACGTTGGAGCGGTACATGGCCTCCAACTGCCACCAGCGCGAGAAGAACACCAGCACGGTCCGCCACAGCCGCAACAGCGGGCCTGCGCCGATCCGGCCCCCGTCCTCGAACGCGGACCGCAGCACGGCGAAATTCAGCGACAGCTTGGTGATTCCGTGCCGGTCCGCGGTCAGCAGCAGTTCGGAGACCATCAGCTCCATGACGCCGTTGGGCCCGGTCGGGTCGCGACGCATCAAGTCCAGCGATACTCCGGTGCGGCCCCACGGCACCAGCGACAGCATGCCCAGCACCCGCTGCTCGGCGTCGACGGTTTCCACCAGCAGGCAGTTGCCGTCCAGCGGGTCGCCGAGCCTGCCGAGCGCCATCGAGAATCCGCGCTCGTGCTCGGTGTCGCGCCACGCGTCCGCCCGACCCATCACGAGGTTCATTTCGTCGGCGGAGATCTCACGGTGGCGGCGGATGCGCACCGTGCAGCCGTGTTTCTTGAGCCGGTTCGCGGCCTGGCGCACCGGCTTCATCTCCGCGCCGTTCAGCGTGAAGGTGCGCGGATCCAGGATCGCTTCGTCGCCGAGTTGCAGCACGCTCAGCCCCGCCCTGCGATACGCCTGCGCGCCCAGCATGCTGGCGCCCATCACCCCGGGCGCCCAGCCGAACTGGTCGCACTGCTCCAGCCACGACTCGATCGCGTGCGGCCAGGCCTCCCGCAGGCCGATGGGATCGCCGCTGGCCACGCAGACGCCGAGCTCGACGCGGAAAGTGACCGCGGCCTTCCCGCTGGGCGCGAACACGACGGCTTTGTCCCGGCGGGTGGCGAAATAGCCGAGGGAATCCGCCGCTTCCTGGCCCTCGAGGGCGGCGGAGCGCTCCAGCAGGCCGCGCAGCGCCGATTCGTCCGGCCCGGTGAGCGCGTTCGTGGAGCGCTGCGACCGGAACAGCACGACCACGGCCGTCAGCAGCGCGACGGCGCCGAGCAGCCCGAGGACCGTGTCGACGTGCACGGGAGGAACGCCGTCGAACTGTTCGTTGGCCACCGACACCGCACCGGTGACTCGGTTGGCCGCCCAGAACAGCCGCTGGCCGAACGGCAGCGTGCCGGGGAACAACTGCACGACGCCCCAGCCGATCAGAGTGCTGAGCGCGAGCCCGGCGGCGAGCACGCCCAGCGCCTTCCAGGCCGCGCCCGGCCGCACGCGGGTGTCGAACGCGGACCTGGTCACCACCAGGAACGCCAGCGCGACCACGTGCACTCCCGCCGCGACCGCGGCCTGAATGTTGTTGTCCGCGAGGAACTCCGCGACGTTGCCTGCGGTGAAAGCCAGCAGGTACAGCGTCAGCACCCACCAGGCCACGCGCTTGCGGGCCGCCAAGGCGCCCGCCAGCAGCGCCAGCAGCAGCGCCCACGACAGGCTGGTGTTGGGGGCGTTGAAGTAGTAGTGGTCGACGTAGTCGCGAGGAATCCGGGTGATCAGCCGCACGACGTGCGACACACTCCACAGGAAGCAGGCGACGGCGAAGATTCCGACGACAAGACCGACTCGGTGCGGGATGTCGGCGAACTTGCGCTGCCGTTGTGCGGCAATGCGTCCGCCGCGCTCAGGGTGTTCCAGGGGCGCGGGCGAGGGCGGCAGTCCCCCGCCCGCGGTTGTCTCGGTGTGCGTCGGTATCACCCAACCCGTGTGGCTACTGCTCGGCGTGCATTCCTGAGCAAGGATAGAGGCATGTCCGAACCAGTCGACGTCTCGATCGATGACCAAAGCATCAAGCTAGGCCAGTTTTTGAAGTTGGCGAACCTCATCGACAGCGGATCCGAGGCGAAGTCGGTCATCGCATCGGGCTTGGTCCGGGTCAACGACGAGGTGGAAGTCCGCCGCGGCCGACAACTCCACGCAGGCGACATCGTCGCCATCGCGGGCCACACCGCTCGCGTCGCCGCCGAGTAGCGCCGGAATGACCCGCGACGTGCATCCAGCGCACGCCGTGGGCCATTCTGGATGTTGCGTCCAACGCTCTCCGGAATTTTCGCGCGGCCACGGAAGTAGTGAGCGGTGCGGGGCCGGATCGACGCCGCGAGTCCGGCCCCGCACCTCTGCGGGGGCGGCAGCGACGGAAGGACCACGGTGGACTCTCGGCTGCCCCGCGAAGTCTGGGTCCTGGTGGCCGCGAGCTTCCTGATCGCCATCGGCTTCGGCCTGATCGGGCCCGCCCTGCCGGAGTTCGCGCAGAGCTTCGACGTCGGAATCACCGCTGCCGCCGTGGTGGTGAGCGCCTTTGCGTTCGTGCGGCTGCTGTTCGCGCCGGTGAGCGGGCGGCTCGTCTCCCGATTCGGCGAGCGGCCGATCTACCTGTGGGGGCTGTCCATCGTCGCGGCGAGCACCGTGGCGGCGGCATTCGCTACCGATTACGTCCAGCTGTTGTTGCTGCGCGCCGCGGGCGGGGTCGGCTCGACCATGTTCACCGTGTCGGCGATGGGCCTGCTGATCCGCATCTCGCCCGCCGACCTGCGCGGGCGGGCGGCCGGGCTGTGGAGCACCAGCTTCCTGCTCGGCGGGATCGCCGGTCCGCTGCTGGGCAGCGCGCTGGTGAGCGTGTCGCTGCGCGCGCCCTTCCTCGCCTATGGCGCGGCGCTGGTCGTGACCACCGCCTTCGTGTGGTGGCAGCTGCGCGACTCGGCGCTGGCCGCGCCGCTGTCGGAAACGCAGGCGCTGGAGCTCACGCTGCGGGCCGCCCTGCGCCACCCGACCTATCGTGCGGTGCTCACCGCAAGCCTCGCCAGCGGCTGGGTGGTCTTCGGGGTGCGGATGTCGGTCGTGCCGCTGTTCGTGTCGTCGGTGCTGCATCGCAGCGCGACCGTGACCGGGCTGTCGATGGCGGTGTTCGCCGCCGCCAACGCGGCGGTGCTGCAACTGTCCGGGCGCTTCGCCGACCGGCGCGGGCGCAAACCCGCCGCGGTGGCCGGACTGACCGTGTTGACCGCGGGCACGCTGCTGATGGCGGTGAGCCACGACCTCCCGCTGTTCCTGACGGCGGTGGCCGTCACCGGCGTGGGCTGCGGGAGCTTCACGCCCTCCCAGAGTGCGGCCGTCGGCGACATCCTCGGCTCGACCGCACGCGGCGGGACCGTTCTGGCGGCGTACCAGATGATGTCGGACGTCGGCGCGGTCATCGGTCCCTTCGTGGCGGGCACGCTGGCCGAGCGCTTCTCCTACGGCGTCTCGCTCACCGTCACCGCGGCCGTGTCCGCCCTTGCCGCGGCGGCCTGGAGCCTCGCCGAGGAAACGCGTCCGACCACCACGCTGACCACCGACGCGGAAACCTCCAACTCGGCTCGGACCACCACAGTGGCCACCGACGCGGAGATCTCCTACGCGGCTCGGACCACCACAGTGGCCACCGACGCGGAGGTCCCCTATTCGGCTCGGACCACCACGCCGTCGTCGTCGCTGTAGACCATCTCGCCGGGCGTGAAGACGACGCCGCCGATCTCCACCGGGACGTCGCGCTCGCCGGAGCCGGTCTGGGTGCTCTTGCGCGGGTTGGTGCCCAGCGCCTTGACCCCGATGTCGAGAGTGCGCAGGATCGCCGAGTCGCGCACGGCGCCGTTGACGATCACTCCGGCCCAGCCGTTGTCCACGCCCCGGCCCGCGATGACGTCGCCGACCAGCGCGGTATGGATGCTGCCGCCGCCGTCGACGACCAGCACCGCCCCCCGGCCCGGTTCGCCGAGGGCCTGCTTGACCAACAGATTGTCCTGATGGCACCGGATTGTCGTGATTCGTCCGGCGAACGCCGCGCGCCCGCCGAACTGCCGGAACTGAGTGTCGCAGCTGCGGATCTGCGGCCCGATCTCGTCGGCGAGATCGGCGGTCGCGATAACAGACTGAGGTGTATCGGTCACCGGCCCAGAATAGGCGCGCCCGCTATCCAGCGGCCGTGGCGGCGTTCGTAGCGCGTCCGCTGCGGAAACGTCGGGCTCGTCGAGTCAGTCATATCACCCAGTTTCCCGCACAGACTCCCGCGGCGGGACCCGGCCGGGGTACTTTGAGGAGACCACTAGTTACTCACAAGTAGGAGTTGTCGCGATGCCTGTGCCGGATTCCGCGGTGTTCGCCCGCCTGACCGGGCAGGCGGCTTTCGCCGACGCCGCCGCGCGGCCCACCAAGACCATTTCCGAGCCCGCGACCGGCGCCGTGCTCGGCAGCGTCCCGGTAGGAACGGCGGACGACGTGCGGGCGGCGTTCGAGAAGGCACGAGCGGCTCAGCGCTATTGGGCCCGCCGCTCCCCCAGGGAGCGGGCGGCGGTGCTGGAGCGCTACCGGGCGCTGGTGGTGAAGAACCGCGAGTTCCTGATGGACGTGGTCCAGGCCGAGACCGGCAAGGCCCGCTGGGCGGCGCAGGAGGAGGTCATGGGCCTGTTCTTCGCCGCCCGCTACTTCGCCCACCACGGCCCGCGGCTGCTCTCCGCGCAGCGGGTGCCGGGGGCGTTTCCGGTGTTGAACAAGACCGTGGTGCGCCACCAGCCCAAGGGCGTGGTCGGCGTGATCTCGCCGTGGAACTACCCGATGCTGCTGTCGGTGGGCGACGCGTTGCCCGCCCTGATGGCGGGCAACGCGGTGGTGGTGAAGCCGGACAGCCAGACGCCGTACTCCTCGCTGGCCAATGTGGAGCTGCTGGTCGAGGCCGGGGTGCCGCGCGACCTGTTCGCTGTGGTGACCGGACCGGGTTCGGTGGTCGGCACCGAGATCGTCGAAAACTGCGACTACCTGATGTTCACCGGCTCCTCGGAGACCGGCCGCACGCTGGCCCAGCAGTGCGGGCGCAGGCTGATCGGATTCTCCGCCGAACTCGGCGGCAAGAACGCGATGATCGTGGCCAAGGGCGCGAATCTGGACAAGGCCGCCAAAGCCGCAGTGCGGGCGTGCTTTTCGAACGCCGGTCAGCTGTGTATCTCGATGGAGCGCATCTACGTCGAGCAGGCCGTCGCCGACGAGTTCACCGCCAAGTTCGTCGCCGCGGTCGAGGCCGCCACGCTGGGCTTCGCCTACGACTACTCCACCGACATCGGCAGCCTCATCTCCGAGTCGCAGCTCGAGACGGTGAGCAAGCACGTCGCCGACGCGACCGCCAAGGGCGCGAAGGTGCTCACCGGCGGCAACCCCCGCCCGGACCTCGGCCCGCTGTTCTTCGAGCCGACCGTGCTCGCCGATGTCACCGACGAGATGGAGTGCGGCCGCGACGAGACGTTCGGCCCGCTGGTGTCGATCTATCCGGTCGCCGACGTCGACGCGGCGGTCGCCAGGGCCAACGACACCGAATACGGCCTCAACGGCAGCGTGTGGGCGCAGAGCAAGGACGCGGGCGAGAAGATCGCGGCCCGACTGCGGTCCGGCACCGTCTGCGTGGACGAGGGCTATGCACCCGCCTGGGGCAGCACCGCCGCTCCCATGGGCGGCATGGGCATCTCCGGCGTCGGGCGCCGCCACGGCCCCGACGGCCTGCTCAAGTTCACCGAATCGCAGACCGTCGTCACGACGCGGATCGCCAACCTGGACGCCCCGTCGTTCGTCCCCCAGGCCGTCTGGCAGAACTTCCTCATGACGGTGTCCCGCACGTTCCGCTTCCTCCCCGGCCGGTAGCCCCGAAATCCAGAACGACCCATGAGTTGCGCTGAGCCTGAATCCACCGGTGTGTAGGCAGTTTGCTGGTGCACCGGTGGGTTTGTTTTTTGTGGTGGGTGTGGGCGTGGGGGGTTGGC